>NZ_JAGQCP010000081.1:0-6961 GCF_024346255.1 Cyanobium sp. BA5m-10
CGATCTCCCCCTCTGACCTTCAGCGGGTTTTCAAGACCCTGCCGCCAGAGGCACCAGACCCATTCCCCCATCTGGCAGACCTCAATGCCGACCAACTGATTCAGCGGCGGGTAGAGGTCACAGGCACCATCAAGACCCTGGAGCAGGAAAGGCAAGTTATTGATGCTGAACTACTGAGCACCTTTGGCGATGCCGAACTCCGCTTTGGTGTTCGTGCCCCTGGTGGTTGGGTTCTCAAGCAGCGGTCACGAACCAGTTGGGAATACGAACCAGAAGTTCGGGATGCCATCAAGGGTCTTCAGGGGCAGGCACAAAGGGATGGGAGGGCGCAACCGCTTGTGAGCACCTATCTCTGCCTGACCCAGGAAAGCGCCTGAAACTCACTGCCGAGCATCAGACGCCAAAGACCTGCTGCAGGTGGGCGATGGGATTGGCACCCTCCTCGCCACCAACAACCCAAAACTCAGTGCTGCCACTTCTCAGTAGGGCACGGAAGTCATCAGCGTCAATCAAAATCCCGCAGTGCTCCGCTAGGGCAACCATCTCCTCTGGGGTGCTTGCGGCATAGAACTCACGCCCCAACTCTGGTTCCTCCTCCATCCGATAGAGGAAGTGATCCAGGGCATCCAGCAGCGGTGAGGCGGAGCAATCCACGCTTGACGCTCAGGCACCAAGGAACGCTACCAAGGCATCAGCAAATCACAGCAGAAGACAACTAAAAAGAGTGTTTAATATTATACTCTAAGCACTGAACTCCACAGAGAGTCAACCCAATGCTCAAGACATCCAGTAACAGTTCCACTGCTCCAGTTGCTCAGTTCGTTCAGAGGAACACCGAGGAGACACTGGCGGAACTACATCGCCCTATTGATCCGAGGCACTTCAAAACCAGGAAGCAGGGCAACACTACACTGACTTATGTTCCGTGGGCGACCCTTTGCCGCCACCTCCACCACAGGGCACCCGGGTGGTGTTTTGAAATTCAGAATGTGAGCGAAATCGGTGGGTCGGTTGTGGTAACGGGCAGATTAAGTATCCCTACCACCGATTCGTTGATCCATTACTCAGCGATTGCTTCAGAAAAACTGGAATCTGGTTCAATGGCACCTCCAGCGGAAGTGGCAGCATCTTCCTGTCTGAAGAGAGCAGCAGCGATTGCTGGACTTGCATTGGAATTGTGGGGTTGATCTAATGAGTATCAAAATCATCATCCAGTGGCAGGATCAGTTCGGCAAATGGCAGCAGTACCAGACCGTTCACCACGAAGGCAACGCCTTTCAGATCGCACAGCAACGGTCACGAACCACAGGCAAGCGTCACCGCCTAGCAGATCAATCAGGGGCACTCCTTGACTTGATTGACCCATAAGACCCCGTAGAGATGCCTATAACGCTCTGTGGTGACCTGCAGTTGTGTCCCTTGCCAGTGGTGCCCGAATGCCACCTCTCACGCCTGTATGCCTCTCCTAGGGCAGGATTGAGGGCACTAATCAGATTGCTGAAGTTCATCACTGAATCACACTGAGTAGACCTTCTTCTGGCACAGGAGAATAACCAAGAGTTCTGAGTGCTATTCCAAAGCAGTGCTGCATTTCGATGCTTTTTCTTGTACTCCTTACTGGTTAAAGTTGCACAGAATGGGCAAATAAACTGCCACTTTGGATTACCATTGGCAGACAGACCACTCCGTGAGTCCTTCAAGTAATAATCAAACAATTCCAATCTATATCTCTCGTCAATTGGCGACTCTGAATGAATCATATAACCTCTATTGATAAACCTACAGGTGTAATTATAAGTCAATGCTACGCATAAGTCAACTTGACAGAATAGCATTTTATGAGTAGAATAACTACGTGCTAGTTTCAGGGACTAGTTTAGGTGTAGATATTCAGTCTTATAAATAACTACGTAGTAGTTTCAACGGGATATGAGGACTCTACAAGACCCCACTACATCAAACCCTTCAACTCAAGACTCAAACAAAGAGTTGCCGTAGGCAATGTCCGAAGGACATTCCACTAAGACTCCACTGGAATCCTAATTAAAAACCCTTTAAAAACATACCTGAGTTCTTTAACCACCTTAAGGAACCGCCACCTAACACTGCAGACGATAAGAACACACAACCGACTATCAGAAACATCATACACACCTAAATAACCATAAGTAACCGCAGGACAACATGAGAAACCAAACCAATGCCATCCGAGAGCAGGTGTCCTTTAAGCAACGAGAAGAGCACATTCGTGATTCCTGGAACTTTCTTTGTACTCACTACCACCTGAACAAATCAGACCTGGTTAAGTTCCTGATTAAGAAGGAAGAGTTTTTCTTGAGCAAACCCGAAACGATTCCTTCTGGGTTCATCAAGGACTGGTTATGAAAACTCAAGAGCAGATCCAGCAACGAATTAACTTCATCCAACATCAACTGGATTCACTGGAGCACTACCTACCTACCTGCTATCAGTTGTTGATGGAAGAGATGGACTACCAACAGCGGGAACTGATGCAACTGAAGATTCAAGAGTTTTACCGGAGTCAGTCATGAACCCCACCACCACCGACGAATATGACTGGGGCAACTCACGAATCAATCCACTTGAACCCATGACTTACCAGGATGCCTTCCAAACCGTTGATCAAATGAGTGATCAGGAAATTTGCAAACTTGGTTATACAGGTGACGAGGAGTTATTTAAACAAATCAGTCAGAGTTTCATGATCATCGAATCCGACTGATGCGGGCAGGACTCACTCGTTCGTGTTTGGCAGTCAAAATCGAACTAGTATCATGAGTCTACAAAAGTAGTGTCATGGGTTCAAAAAATTCTGGCGGGAAATTTTTTCCGCCAGAACCCTTGCGACTCAGGATTGCTCCATCAAGAGTTCCAGTGCATTCTTCTCTACTGCGGCACCATCTTTGCTGACCCGGAAGACCGTAACTCGATCATCCTTCTGATAAGACCCTCCGCTCTTCTTGATGCTCTGATCGAGTCCTAATGCAACCCAGCGATTCCATCGTTCACCACTCAACCGTTGCTTATCAATAAGACCGTTTTTATGGGGGTTGAAGAGGTATCCATTCTCTTCGAAGATTTCCTTCAACAATCCCAAAAGCATTGAATCCGTCTGCGGTGCCCCAGGAACACGCTCTCGCACCTGGGCATAGAATTGCTCGCAAAATACTTCTTCACCGCCTTCTGACGCCTCCTGGAGCACATTCAGCAGCATATCTAGCAGATCCTTTCGACCACAACGACGAATCAAGTTAACTCGCTTGTGAATCTCACTCTCCTCGTCAAATTTAGGCAGACCCTGCTTCAAATAGACCTGGATGCACTCAAAGATGAACTGGTAGAACTCGCTCCAGTCATGGTCACTCCAGTCTTCACCGCAGAGTTCCATGCCGCCATGAAAATCGGCAGGGGTTGTGCCATCCTTCTCCAGCAATTCACGGTAGAAGGGCGATACCTCCACCAGCACCTGACGGCGACGGTGAGATGTATCGGAACCAGGAATCGGATGGTTAGTCGTGATCACAATCTTCGGTGCCCGATCTCCTGGAATTGAGGTCGGATTCTGCCTCAGACGGCGAATGTGAAAGTCCCCAGTAATATGCAGGAAGATGTCTTCGAAGGTGAAATTCTCAGCGGCATCATCAAAATTCACCAATTCATGGGTTTCATTCACCCCGGCGAGGGCAAAACGATCCTGTGTTGATCTCTTGAATGCTTTGCCGCTGAGAGTGATCGTGTGAACCACCTCTGATAGGCATCGAACTAGCAAACTCTTACCTGTGCCGCCATGACTGCCGCCGATCAGATTCTCATCGTCCAGGCGATCAATCAGAATGATGCACTTACGCTGGGATTCACGATGGTAACGGTGGCAGAGATACCCTATGACTACCTGTAGACGCTCAAATGATCTCTGGTCAATCTCACCATTTGCGTCACGGGAGAGATTAGCGACAAAGGATCGAAAGTGCTGTGATCCGATAGGTTGCTCACTTGGGCGATACTCCCGAGTTGAGATACTGTCGTTCCAGACAATGCAATTATCGGGCAGAAAAGCGTAAGAAATTGCCTCTGTCACCCTATCACTTGCAACTTCCACGTATCCATTCCCAAAAAATCTATAGGAGGCACTCTTTGAGTCGCGCAGAATCTTTTTGCCATCAAGGTAGGGAACCGAGGTTAGAACTTTCTTGCCGAAGAACTGTCCCTTCTTGAAGTGAATCCTCTGGTAGACGTTCTTATATCCAGACTCCTCAAGGACTTTTCGGATTACCGTCTCAAACTGCTGCTCATTGATCGCTTCAACACGATTTTCAAAGAAGTAGACGAGTTGATGATGAGGCACTCCTTTGGAGTCTTGATCGGGAAGACTGAAGATCCCGACCGCAGGCAAAAAGTCGTTGAGATAGCGAACGATATGCTCTTCGGCGAGTTCCTGGAGATTTCCATCGTCATCCTCATCCCAGAAACGGATGGCAGGATTTATTTGTACTCGATCAGCGATATCACGAATTTGAGAATAAAGTAGTGTTTGCATCTAATAATATTTCAATCAACCCATCGACTATATCCTCGCTGGTTATTTTTGTCAAGTGGTGGTTGACCGTCATGCGACCTTATGGCACTTGGCGGATTACGGAATGGCAGGTGACAAGGTGACCAGGTGACAACCATGCATTGGAGACTGCATTGGATACTTATAGGTCTATTCGTTTCACCATCGACCAATCGCCTGGGCGAACCTGTGCCCGTGCCTGTTTGCAGTTGGTTCTTAGTCGATGAAGTTTGGGTAGGTTCGTTGGAGCATTTCTGCGGAACTCATCCCGTTCTGGGTGAAGGCATCGATTCCATCGCATAAAACGAACTCACTCCTACTATTCCCTGAGACTATTTGACATCTAACGGAAATCAAGGTATAGTATTAAAGCAGTTATCAATACGCATGAAATTATGGAACCAATTTTTCTACGAATTAACGATGTCATCAAATTGACCTCTATCTCGCGCTCATCTATTTACAGGATGATAAGCGAAGGTGACTTCCCAGTCCAAATCTCCGTTGGGAACCGCCAAGTCCGCTGGTCACGACAGGAAGTCCTAGACTGGTGCGAAGAGAAACTAGCAACAGCAAAATAAACTACTCAGCGGTCTAAGGATTCTTACTAACTCATCAAGGAATGACGAGTCCCTGATCGATGCACCAGTTGCTCCAATCCCGCATGAATTCACGCCTTTCATCAAGGCGTTCAGAATTGTCGTAGTGCCCACGGACACCTTTTTTGTGAGGGAGGTGTCCAAGTTGACGGTCAGGCACTTCCCATGGGTACTTCAGGACATCTTGTGCCACAGTTTGAACGACATCTCGCCATCCTTGAGCAGTCAAAACTCCTTTGAGAGCAAGTTGCTCCTTAAGGAAATTATTCAAAGCGGAGGGATTCAGATGTGATAATTCTCTGCCTCTTTGACTATGAAAGACATGCTTCCTTTTCCCATTTATTTTTTTGAGTAGATCAAGAATTTCAAGGGTTGGATCCGACAGAGGAATCAAATGGTCAATATCCTTTTGGTCAGCAGGGCGCTTCAGACCTGGCGTATTGCCTGGAATTGTGATCAGGGAGTCTTGTTCATCAATCCAAGACCACTCAATGGCAACCAGAGCGCCTGGTCTTGTACAGAGTAAAAGATGCATCTTGAGCGCAATTGCAACAAAATCAAACTGACCTTTGGAGTAATCGCTTAAGTCCTTGAAGAATTGGGGCACCTGCTGCTCAGAGAGCGTTGGATTACCCTTCGGTTGGTGCAGTGCCCGATCATCAGGCGAAATCGTGCAGGGGTTTTGCCCCCGTGTCATCCAACCTTTTTCGATGGCATAGTCACAGACCTGTCCGAGTGTTCGGATCACCCTGTTCGCCATGTCATGCGAGTTCCTTGCATCGATGACTTCTCGCACTTGCCGAACCAGTTGCCGACCTCCGCTTGCATCGCCAGAGTCCCATTCCAGATCCTTGATAGGCAGATCAGCAGAAATCACCTTGAGGACATGATTTTCAAGATGGCGCTGGCACTCTTTCTGAGTGCTGGGCGCTTTTTTTTGTCGTGAGGGTGACGCCAACCAGGCATCGCAAACTTGCTTCAGAGTCGGGGCAGAAAGCGCGTCTTTCGGGCGGTTCAGCGTTAACCACTGATCGTGGTGGGCATCCAGTCCGATCCCTTTGCGCCACTCCTTGAACGCCAAAACTTTCTGACGTGCCTGTGCCAACGTCAGGCGCCCTCCTCCTTTGCCATAGGTGCCGAGAGGCAGTTCCTGTTGCTTGCGGACACCGTTCGGCAGTTTCTGGACATATTTGTGGACGAAGCGCCTGCAGGGGTCTTTGCCAACCACTGGTTCGTTGACGATACGCAAACCGTTTCCGCAGGGATCCGAGGTTTTTTTACCTCCCTTGGGAATGGCAGGCAAAGCGCGGATTTGAGCGTCAGTCAGCGGTTTGGACATCTCCAAGACCCATCTCACATAACGATTCTATCTCACATAAAACCGCTTTTCATCTCACATAATCTCCCACATAAAAGATCCGGATCTGATGGCATCGGTGGCGTCAGCATGAGACAGCGGAGGCAACTGAAACCCAGTCACTGGAACGAATTAGGACAGTCTGGACCGTCCCAAAACTTGCTCACAACGGAGAGGGTGGGATTCGAACCCACGGAAGGTTTCCCTTCAAACGATTTCGAGTCGTTCGCTTTCGACCACTCAGCCACCTCTCCAAAGACCCGCTGGGTCTTGATCACTCTAAGGATCGGTCAGCCAAGGGCGGCCTGCAGGTATCCACTGGGACCGCTGGCCGCCCAGGCCGCTGGCAAGCCCGCCGGGACAGCGCCACTGAGCCACAGCCGCTTGGCGCCAAGCTCCTTGAGGTGGTGGCGCTCGCGGGCGGAGGGC
>NZ_JAGQCP010000082.1:0-6880 GCF_024346255.1 Cyanobium sp. BA5m-10
TGGTCTGGCCGTGTTGCAACGTCTGGCCCCAGCCTCAGCAACGCTGCCAGCGCTTTGCGATTGATCCAAGGGAGCAGCTGCAGGCGCAGAAGTGGGGCAGGGCTCAGGGGCTGGAGCTGCTGGGCTCAGCCCACAGCCACCCCACTAGTGGGGCCGTGCCTTCTGACACTGATCGCAGTCTCTGTGGGATATCCACTTTGATGGTGATCCTCGGGGCCCAAACCCTTGGTGGGGACTTGGTTGCCTGGTGGTTGCCGGAAGCTCCGGCCGCGCCCCTGCGCCTGCCATGGAGAATGGTGTGCTGATCCAAGAGGCCATGCTTCCTCCCGACACCAGCGGCGTCCAGCTCAGCCCCGATGAGGTGGCTCGCTTTGCCCGGCACCTGATCCTGCCAGAGGTGGGTATGGAGGGGCAAAAGCGGCTCAAGGCTGCTTCTGTTCTGTGCGTGGGCACCGGTGGGCTGGGCTCGCCCCTGCTTCTTTATCTAGCGGCTGCCGGCGTAGGCCGGCTCGGCATCGTCGATTTCGATGTGGTCGACCACTCCAACCTCCAGCGCCAGGTGATCCATGGCACCAGCTGGGTTGGCAAGCCCAAGATTGAATCGGCCAAGGCCCGCATCCTGGAGATCAATCCCCACTGCCAGGTGGATCTCTACGAGACCGCCCTCACCAGCGAAAATGCCCTGGAGATCATTTCCGGCTACGACCTGGTCTGCGACGGCACGGACAACTTCCCCACCCGCTACCTGGTGAACGACGCCTGCGTGCTGCTGGGCAAGCCCAACGTGTACGGCTCGATCTTCCGGTTCGAGGGCCAGGCCACGGTGTTCAACCTCGATGCCGAGAGCCCCAACTACCGCGACCTGTTCCCTGAACCGCCGCCGCCGGGCATGGTGCCCTCCTGCGCCGAGGGCGGCGTGGTGGGCGTGCTGCCCGGAATCATCGGCGTGATCCAGGCCACTGAGGCGGTGAAGATCATCACCGGCATCGGCACCACCCTCAGCGGCCGCCTGCTCCTGTTCGATGCCTTGGGCATGAAGTTCCGCGAGCTGAAGCTGCGGCCCAACCCCGAGCGCCCGGTGATCGACAAACTTATTGATTACCAAGAGTTTTGCGGAGTTGGTGGCACTGCCCCTGGCCAGGAAGAGTCCGGAGCTGTGGAGAGCATCAGCGTGGGCGAGCTCAAGGGCCTGCTCGATGGCGACACTTCCGGCCTGGTGCTGATCGACGTCCGCAACCCGCCCGAGGCGGAGATCGCAGTGATCCCCGGAGCCGAGCTAATTCCCCTCGATCTAATCGAGAACGGCACTGCCGTGGAGCGGATCAGGCAGCTGGCGGCAGGCAAGCAGCTCTATGTCCACTGCAAGCTGGGCGGCCGCAGTGCCAAGGCCCTGATCGCCCTGAAGCGCCACGGCATCGAGGGCATCAATGTGACCGGCGGCATCGACGCCTGGAGCCAGGAGGTGGATCCGAGCGTGCCGCGGTACTGAGGGTGCCCAGCTGTTGGGCGGGAGCAGCCGCTGTGGCGCCTGGCCTGAGATGGGTCCACAACGTTGAGACCGGCGGCCGGGCGACAGACGACGACCGATGCTGAGCGGTCATCAAGCCCTAAGCCACCGCGTCGAAGTTGAAGCCGATCACCAGATCATCAAAGTCGCGATCGCCGCCGCCAACCATGTCCTCCAGGCCAAAAAGGTTGTTGCCGAGGGCACGGAAGTGGCTGAAGCCATCGGTGCTAGCTGCGCCATAAGCAAAGAAGGTGTTGCCATTCACATGGGCAAAGGGTGCCAGGAAGGAACCGCCGCTCACGCCGCTAAAGCTGCGGGAAGTGGTCTGATTGTCAGCGACTGCGAGATTGCCGAGCTGAGCGATGAGGTTCGAGCTGCGCAGGGCCTCTGCGGCGTAGGCGCTATCGCCAGGCCGCAGGCGGGTGATGCCATCAGCAGCGATCACGGTTCCATTGGCATCGAGACTGCGGTAGAACCCCGCGCTGGAGTTGAAGTCGGCTTCACGGCCAAGCACTACTGAGCCGCTGAGGCTCTGGGCCGCAGTGAAGGCGCTGAGATCGAGCACAGGCGCGCGGCCCTGGGCAGTACTGATCAGAGCATTGAGACCGAGATCGCCGGGTAGGAGAGCGAGGGAGAAGCGCACGCCGCTCGTCGAGCTGAAGGCCACTTGGCCGTTGGCGAAGGCTGCGGAAGAGAGCAGGCGGAAGCGGCTGTCAGAGAGGCTGGAGAGCTGCTGGAGACTGGCGTCCACAACCTCGAAGAAGCGGAGGCTCTGGCCGTTGATCAGCTGAAGGTCGCGAGCGAAGGCGCTGCCGGCCGGAGGGAGGGTGACATCTTTGCTTTCCAGCGTGGAGAACAGGGTCTGCGCACGGCCGCGCAGCCAGTTCAGATCACTGAGAAGGGCATCTGCACTCGCCACTTCTGCGGCATTGAGCACCACGTAGCCGATCTGGTTGGAGCTGTTCGGGCGACTGTTGAGGGTGGCGCGGAGGTTTACGGCTGCGGGTGCGGCATTGGATGGATCGCTGACGGTGACTGTGCCGGAGCCTGCACTGGTGAACTGAAGGTTGGCGAGATCGACGAATCCAGCAACGGAGGGATCAACGATGACGCCATTAGCAAGGCCATCCTTGTCTCCATAGCCACCGTCAATGAGGCTGAGGGTGAAGAAGTCTGGAGTGCCATCGTTGTTCAAATCAAAGAAACGTGCGCCGGCACCGGTGATCGGGTCGTAGCTCAGGGGGGAGAGGGCACCGGTTGCGGTGTTAAGGGCGTAGTAGAGGAGCTTGCGAGCAGGCAATCGGCCAAAGGGGTCGCGGAGATCAGCCAGGAATTCAGCGGCAACCAGATTCGGATCCGAGCTCAAGGAAGCCTCAGCTCCCGGATCAGTAGCAAGCTGGAAGGCGATGGCCGTTGCATTAGTCCGCACTCCAAGGCTTGCGAGATCCTGCAATGTGGCTTGATTGATTCCCGGATTGCTGATGATCTCAACGTCGCTCCCCTCGCTCAGCTGCCCCCCCTGAAACTCAACCCGGATTTCCTTTTCTCCCTGCGGCGTGGGAACGTTGACGATCGCGCGGGTTTGATTGTAATCCGGCAAAAGTCATAGTTGTAGTTGTAGCCTTTATCGCTTTGCTGGCCAAAACCGCCGATCTGATACTCGATGAACAGTGGATAGAGTCCTCCTTGAATGCTGCCGCCATCGACAACGCTGAAGGCTGATTCGGCTTTGGTTGCATCCTTGTTGTACTGGAGGAATATATCACCACCCCCTGGCGTGATCTCTTCAAGGTTCAGGTTAATGTCGTAGGAGTTGGCAAACCGGTCGCTCAAGCCAAAACTGTAGACGTTTGGCGCGTATGTGTTCAGTAGTGATGACCATGTGTTCCAGTAACTGTTGTCTTGATCGCCCTCTGCCCAGGCGGTCTGGCCGAAGAAGCCCTTAGCAACAGGACCGCTGGTCTTGTCAAACCATGGCGAGCCCTTTTCTGGCTCTTGCAATTGATACAGGTCTCCGATAGTGACCTGTTGTTGGTTGTAGGTGAATGACCCGGTTGCACCCAGCAACCCCGCATTGAGCAAAGATAGATAATCACCGACGACGCCGCCGGAATCCCAGGAGTCCGCGATGTTCTGATAGGCAGTGACAACTTTATCCCCGTCCAGGGTGTAGGACCCTGCATTCGCTCCAGCGATGCCGGCTTCATTGGCGGCATAGGTGAACGGGTTGCTTGAGGACTGAGCGAGCTGATTGGCCTTCCAGATGCTGTTTGGCGTCAGCGTTGCGATCGTTTTGCCTGAGGCGTCGGTGGCTGTGAAGGATGTGATCGGTGCTGGGGCTGTGAAATTGGTGTCACCAGCTGAGAAGATCAGACCCACCTGATCCGATGTGGCTGTTGCGTCAGGAGCCTTGGCCAGGGTGAAGGTCGGCTGGAATCCATTTGAAAGCACGCCTGTAGCTGTAAACGACGTCCCACTGCCACTGCCGCTCCAGAGATTGCTGGGATCGCCCTTCAGGTGCCAGTTGCCATTGGCATCCACCATGGCCTGCAGTATGGCCCCATTGGACGCGGTGAAATTGGTCCAGCTGAGTTGTGCTGGATTGATGGCAACGGAGGGAGGCGATTGAACGGTGACCGTGACTTGGACAGGCGGGTTGCCACCCAACGATCCGTTGTTGGCAACAGAGAATGTTGAATTTTGATTAACCTTTCCCTGCCAATCTTGTATCCAGTTCTGGGAGGTGGGGACACTCACCTGCCAGGAATTGCTTTCGCTGACGTACTGAATCTGAATCTGAGTGTTATCGGGTGTTCCGCCAAGATTCAGGAAGCCCGTTGTCGAACCGTCTGGTGTCCCTTGATTGACTTTGACCGAATAGGTGGTGCCATCAGCCGTGATCCATTGACCGTTTCCGTTGACTCCGGTTGTGGTCGCTACAAAGCCGGGATAGGCCGTGATGGTGTCGCCTGTTGCTGTGAATAAACCCTGATTCTTCTGGGTGTAATTCAGGCTTGTGCCAGTGAATGTTCCCGTTCCTGGTTCGAATTCAAACAGGTCGTCGTAATACTTGAACAAGTTCGTGGCGCCATACGGCCCCCCTGAGACGGAGACTGGGTTGGTGCCGCTAAGTGCATTGAGATTGGTGGTGTTACTCTGACTGGATCCCATCCAAACCTTGTCATAGCTTGAATCCCAGTCCACCATCCAGCCGCCGCTGGGTCCGCTGCCTGAGGCGCCCCCCGGTGAGACAATGCTGTAGCTGTTGCTTTGACTTGGACTGCTGGGGTTGTAACCTAGCCAGGGAATGATGATGTTGGCGCTGCTGTCAAGTGTAGTTGAGCTGCTGCCATAGTTGACACTCAACTGGGCGTAGGCATTGCTGTCGAAGGCCTTGAGTGGATCTCCCCCGCTCAATTTGTCGGCATTGTCAAAGCCCGTCAGCGTGATGCCGGTGACTTGATAGTACGTGCCATTGTTGTTGCCAGTCCACTGCACTGGCACCGTTGTTCCCTGTTGTACGCCGTATAGCGTAGGTAGGCTGTACTGGTATTGATAGTAGTTGCCAAATGCTGGATCCAGGATGGCACTGGCCTCCGTGGCAAAGGTGTCCTTGGGGTTGGCGTAGAGCGTGCCATTTTTCTTGCTGGAAAAGACCTTTGCTGTCTCAAACTGATCCGAGATCGCCGTGGCAAGCTGGAGACTGTTGTTGTAGCTGGATTGGTATTTGCCGCTGCTGGTGTTGATGAACGAGCCTGCCCCTGGGACGCTGAGGTTTTCACCTGAGGCAGACCTGACGCCTCGATAGAGATTACCGCTGCTGTCCGTGTACCAGAGAATCAGACTGTTCGGGATAGAAAATTGCTCAATATAAGTCGCGTCACCGTTGTTGCTATCGCTAGAGTTCGTTTTGGCGTCCAACCCATAGTAGCCCTCATGCAGCACGTAGTTGAGGCCACTGGCAACAGGTGAGGGGGCCCCGCCAGAGCTATTCACCAGGTTCGCAGAAGCGTTCGTGCCGTTCAGTTTTGTGGGATTGCCGGACGCCAGGATGAGTGCGAACGACTGTATGCCGCTCAGCCAGAAGACGGGGAATTTAGGGCTCGTTGCATTGACCCGGATGTCGGGATTACTGGAGCTGAAGACGTCGTTCAGCTGTATCCCAGCGTTGGTATAGGCGTTGGTATAGGCGTTGGTATAATCCGGCTTGGTTGCGAACAAATAGGGCGTGATGCTGCCGTTCTGGTTCCAAGCGAGGTCGTACAGGCTATAGGGGTTGGATGCTTGGCTATTGATCGTTAGACTACCGTTGGCGCTGTGCGCTGCGATCAGATAATTTTCGTCGCTGATGTTGAAAGGTACTTTGCCGGCTGTTGTACCTGTGAACTGGGCGTACCAGTTGGTTAGGAATGTATTGGGATCAGGGATCTTGTCGGTACTCACCGAGTGGCCCAGAGTGACCACCAGCGGGATTGCGCCAATAGAATTGTTGTTAACACTCACGCGTGAGTCCTACAGCTACTCCATATTCTAGTGCTTCAATCAGTGTTGAGCAAAAATTATAGATTCGTAATGCAAACAGGCCACTTCATTGCTGGTCCGCGTGCAGGACGGGCCAAAGTTTGTTGGACCTGAAGCTATCGCTCCCGAAGCCATGGCTGGTAGTGATCTCGTGAACCAACTACCCCAGAAGATCCGAGCAATCAGTAATCCACGCCGCGCTTGAGGTCCACGCCGCGCTCGGCGTAGTGCTTGTGGCACACCATCTCGGAGTGCACCGAGGCCAGATCGAAGTAGGCGGGTGGGTTCTTGCAGCGGCCGGTAAGGATCACCTCCGTTTCGGAGGGTTTGCGCAGCAGGGTCTGCACGATCGGCTCCACCGGCAGCAGCTCGAGATCCACAGTGGGATTGATCTCATCGAGGATCACGGTCTTGTAGAGGCCGCTGAAGATGGCGGCGCGGGCGATCTCCCAGGCCCGCTCAGCTTCCACATAGTCGATCGGCTGCTGCTGGCCGCGCCAGACGATCGCATCGCGCCCGGAGCGCAGGTGATCCACCAGGTGGGGGTAGCTCTCACGCAGGGCGGCAATGGCCGCATCCTCGGTGTAGCCGCTGCCGCCCTTGAGCCACTGCAGGATCAGCACGCGATGGCTCTTGTCCTGGCTGATGCCCCGGCCGATCGCCTGCAGGGCCTTGCCCAGGGCACTGGTGCTCTTGCCCTTGCCCTCACCGGTGTAGATCTCGATGCCTTCCAGGCCTCCGGGGCCCTGGTGGGCACGCATTTCTGAGTGCAGGTCGGCCAGTTGCACCAGCTGGCGGGGCGCACCGCGACCTGTGCAGATCACTTCCATGCCGTCGGGTTTGGCCGCCAGG
>NZ_JAGQCP010000083.1:0-6680 GCF_024346255.1 Cyanobium sp. BA5m-10
CGTCGTCGGCTGTCCTGAACTTGCCACAGCTGCGCCGTGGCTGAGGTCAGACAGCCGCCGCCGCCCTCCGCCCCTGCCCTGGGGTGCGGGGATGGAGCGCAAGGGGGGCATGCCCGCGGCTGCGGTGGCGTGGCTGCCGGCTGCCGGTGGCTGTCTGGAGTGAGGCCCCAGCTTTCCTCGCGCGGCTGTGCGAGCACGGGTCAGTTCTGATCGGATCTGGTGGCCTTAATTCTTAGTAGGCCTAGGCCGCAGGGTATGGCCTTGCTCTGCGCAGATCCATTGCCCTGCCGTCGTTTTACTCATCCATAAGTGCACTTGTACTGCTAGAATAAGGGCCGCACCAAAGGCCCCTAGCCCATCGCCTGCGGTAATCCAATCTCTGATCTCGCCATCACTGCTCTATTGCTTTAAGCAGCTGTGTTGCCCCGATCAGTTGTCACATCTGGCAGCTGATTCATGGATCTTTATCTCTCATCTAGCTCTGAAATAGCCCCATCCCACTCGCTTGTGATCGCAGCCGGTGGCGGCCGTGATCTGTCCTGGTCCCAGCAGCGGGTTGCCGCTGAGCTGCTCGCCCGCAGCGGTGGCCGCCTTGTTCACCTGTTGCTCCACGGCGGTGCCCGCGGCGCTGATGCCGCCATTGGTCGCGCTGCCCAGCAGCTGGGTTGGTCAGCCCTGGTTATGCCCGCCCAATGGCAGCTCCATGGGCGGGCCGCTGGGCCAATCCGCAATCGGGAGCTACTCGAGCAGGCCGTTGCCCGCGCTGTTACCCACAGCTCTCCTGGCTCTATCGCTTCGGTGCTGTTAGTCGCCTTCCCCGGTGGTGCCGGCACCGCCTCGCTGGTGAGAGAAGCCCGCCGTATGGCGTCGCGTTCCCCGGTGCCGATCTCGGTGGTCGAGGTCAGTGCAGCTGCCGGGCTCTGGGCCGTTCCAGTTGGCGCCGGCTGCTCCTGATCACCCAGCCCAAGCCGTTCGCGCCCCTGGCGCTCCGTTCCGTTCTTTCCATCCCCATCGCCTTCTCACCGTCATGGCTGTTCTCACCCCCATCCCCGCCGCTGCGGTCACACCGCTAGCGGCTCCTCCGGTGGCAGGCCCCGCCTGCTCCCTGCAGCGCTCTGGTTCCCTTTGGCAGCTGGGCAGCGAGGCACAGGAACTCACCACCGCTATCTCCCAGCTAGCCGAGCAGCTGGAAGCCGATGATCCCGAGCAGCGGGCCCTGGCCCTGGCCGAGCTGGAGGCAGCCCTGCTGGCAGAAGAGGGCAATAAGCAAGCCCTCGCCGCTAAGGCCGATGCCACCTGCTGGGTGATTGAGCACCTGCGCGGTCAGGCCACCTACCGGAGCCAGCAGGCCAAGCGCCTCGCCGATCTGGCCCGTAGTGATGCCGGCAGGGCCGATGCGATGGAGGAGTCCCTTGTCTTTGTCCTCACCCAGCTGCAGCCGGCCGCTACGCGTTTCTCCTTCCCCGATCACGAGCTCACAAGCCGCAAATCCTCCGCCGTGGTGATCGACGACGAAGAGGCCCTCGATCCCGAGTGGCTCACCTTCTCCACCACAAGCAAGCCAGACAAAAACGCCATCAAGGAGGCCCTCAAGTCCGGCCACCAGATCACCGGCGTCCAGCTGCTCAACCGCCGCTCCTGGCGCATCCACTGACGGGGGGCAGAGCCCCCCGCGATATGGGTCTGCTGCAAGGGCGGGCCCATACCCCTTCCACTCAAATCACCTCTCACATCTCAGTATTCCCATGGCCACCGCTGTCTTCTCCACCGAGCAGATCGCTGCCCTTTCCGCTCCACTAGATCGCGCCAAGGTCCAAACCCGCAGCCAGGCCGGCCGCTCCCTGGCCTACCTGGAGGGGTGGCAAGCGATCGCAGAAGCCAACCGCATCTTTGGCTTTGACGGCTGGCAACGCGAAACCATTGCCGTGCAGTGCGTCTCTGAGCGGGAGCGCACCCTGGTTAGCAGCAGCCGTGCCGGCTGGGGTGTCACTTACACCGCTCGCGTTCGTATCCGTGTCGGGGATGTCATCCGAGAAGGCAGCGGTGCCGGCCACGGCATCGACGCCGACCTGGGCCAGGCCCATGAATCAGCCCTCAAGGAGGCCGAAACCGATGCCATGAAACGAGCACTGATGACCTTTGGCAATCCCTTTGGTCTGGCGCTCTACGACAAGCAGCAGCGTGAGGTCACCAGCTCGGCCACCCGGGCCCCCAAAGTCAACCCGAGTAGCAGGCCAGCAGAAGTGGTGCCTGGGCGCCAGCCCCAATCACCTGCGCAGCGAGAGATAGATCCCAGCCTTGATCCGCTCGATCCAGGCACAATCCAGCAGATCCTCGACACCGTTCGGGGCCTTCCCCGCCCTGCTCTGGAGGGCTTCACCAAGGCATTCCGCAAGCGGTTCCAGGTGCCGGAGGAGGCCGCATCGATCGCCGATCGGATTTGCCAGCGGCGTCACCATGACTGGATTGAGACGTTTCTGGTTCAGCACCAGCAGCTGGTGGCCTGAGCCTCAGCGGTGCAACAAACAGCGCAGCAGTTTCAAGATGCGCGCCTGGTATGGGTAGCCAGAAACGGCTAGCCGCCTACGCACCTATATGAATAGTCAGCAGGAAAGCGGCACCAGCATCGACGCCAGCGAAGTGGTCGACTAGTCGATCGTTGCGTGGCTTGACCAGCAAGCCGTCTAGGTTTCCGTAAGCCCTGAGCACATAGCTGTGGAAATCTTGCTCATCGTCGTCTTGGCAGTGCTCTTTGCCTGTTACACCAGTGCTGTAGCTGAATCAAAAGGCCACGACACCAGTGCTTGGTTCTGTGGGGGCCTTTTTTTTGGACCGCTGGCGCTGTTGGCTTCGATTGGGCTCCCTGATTTGAAGCTCCGTAGAGCCATAAATGACTTGCTTCCCCCCCCGACGCTTGGGCAGGGACCTAGAGAGCTAGATCCGCCAGAGAGAATTAGGCGCCAGCCTGCGGCTGATTAGACAGCGCAATATGTCTATCCGCCTAGGTTTCCGTATGCAGAGTTGCGCCAGTAAGCCAAGCCGCAAGCTGCTCGAATCCGCCGGATTGGCGGCCACATAGGCGCCGGTTGGCTGGTTAGAAGCCAACACCAAGCGCGCCCTGGAACAGATGCAGATTGTGGCGTGAATTGCAGAGCATTCAGTGGACCTGATGGAGTGCCAGCAGATTCCGCAGTAGGGCTGATGCTGGGATGCTCAACCTTCAGTCAACTTGTTGTTTTTTGAGGAAAGCTGCTTGGCTTTTTCATAGCGTTGCAAAATCTTGTCATGACGAGCACCACCCCCAGCTGGTCTTTTATTCCCGTTGACTTGATTCCAGGCATCTATCGCCGAAAGATAAAGTTTTATCAGCTTTGCCTCTGATTTGTACTGCTTTGCCTTGCGGAGAAGAATAGCAGCACGTTCAAAATAGAAAGGAGCAGGAATTTGCCCCGCCTGCTCCATTGTTCGCAATTCAGCCTGGCAGCAATCCAGCATCTTCGGTAGATCATGCTTGTATTCATCGGCCAGCTCCCAGGTTTGCTTGCCATCAACCAAGTTTGCTCCGCCCGTCATCTCAGCAACGATTTCGCCCCATGGCCTTCCAATAAAGTGGTTTAAGTCAACAGGCTTATCTTGCTCCCAATCGGCCACCGATGCACTACCGCTCAAACGGCAGTAGTCAGACCAGATTTCATCTGAATTGCTTAGCTTCAGCGGGCAGTCAGAGTTGCGGGTCAGGCTCTCAAGGCGTTCCAGATTATCCTTTGCTACCTCGAGACGGCTAGAGCGAGTGATTTCATC
This sequence comes from Cyanobium sp. BA5m-10, assembly GCF_024346255.1. Lineage (NCBI taxonomy): Bacteria > Bacillati > Cyanobacteriota > Cyanophyceae > Synechococcales > Prochlorococcaceae > Cyanobium > Cyanobium sp. BA5m-10. The sequence continues at coordinate 3,802 of NZ_JAGQCP010000083.1, forward strand.
TTTTGTGCGCTCTGCGATTTCAAACGACTCTTCCATAACCTGCTTGCAACGCAGGAAAGTTTCAGCCCATGCCTTCTGAATATCAGTAAGACCACCAACTGCATCGTCTGCACCGGCAAGCTCTCTCCTGATCTGTTCGTCGCCAGTAAGGTTTGTTTTGCTGTAGCCACTTTGTGGCACAGTGTTGCTGTAATTGCCGCGTGCAGATGGTTGGCGCTCAGCATTAACTCGCCTACTCCTTTCCAGGTTACTGCTTAGTGCCCATACTGCTAAGACCACTACACACAGCAGAATAAACAAGACCACGATTTCGAATTCGGCTTAGAGTAATGATGGCAAAGACAGTGGGTAGCGCAACTGCACTGGTTCTCGGATTGCTCATGTTCCTCCGGACAGCTTTTGGCGTCAGGCGGTGAGCTGGACGCTGCCACTCGATCAGCCAGCATCACGCTGCACGCCCGAATGCCATGCCCCAGGTCGCCGTGTTCTTCGCTGACGGTGACGGCTTCGGCGTCGAGATGGTGCAGGCGCTAGATGTTTGCCACGCCCAGGACATCGCCCGAGCGCAGCACCCGTCAAGCAGCTCAGCAGTGCTCGCTGAGCTGCTTGACGGCCCAAGACCGCTAAAAGCTGCTGGCTGCGTGGCTTAGGGGGGGTGTGGTGAGGAACTGAGCGTAATACACCATGCAAGATTATCAAAACTGAAAAACACCTGAGATTCTTTTATTTCATGATTATCGATCAGATGCCTTGTGGGCGCTTAGAACTTTATGGTCCTTGTTTGGGCAAGTGCTGTTATGGCCGATTTGCGGCTCCCCATCCGGACATGCAGTAGAAATAGTTGCCCTTGAAATTCCCTCTAGCCGCAATACGCCAGCCCAAGTGAATAATCCCATACCTCCACATTTCCATCCTGTGCCAGCGACTCGTGGATCATGTCCTCTGCCGCCTCCTCCTAGATTTCTAGGATAGAAACATTGGACTTCACTGCAGTTCCCCCCTCCTACATATGCCCAGCCGACAGGACACTGATTCCCTTCTGCAATGTCAGCACCTTGCTGAGTGATTACTCTTGCCGGATTATTTTGTGAATCTTCACCCTTCATTGCCCTAACGCAACCCAGGTAATCTTTGGCCTCTAAGCATTGCTTATGAATCCTTGGATCTGGCTGGGCTATGGCTGGCAATGCCATCAGCACTGCGGCAGAAGCGATTAGAAACTGGCGCATGGGAAATCGTTATTTCTATTTACGATACTCGCTATGAAGGCTGTCAACAGTGGGGGCTGAGCTGCTCGACGGCCAGGACCGCCAAAAGCTGCTGGCTGCGTGACACAGGGGGAAGCGTGAGGTCGGTGGAGCCAGGGAGTTGTTCACCTTCGTCCACGATCCGGCAGTACTCGCGATCGTCTGAGCAGTAAATGTCGGCGTAATTGCGTCTAACCGCTGGGTAGGCCGCGTCGTGCTCTGGCATCTACGCAGGCGCCCCACTGGGGTCCACCTGCTTCTAACCCTGGGACTAGAAGCCCCCGGTTGGCCGTCAAAGCGCAGGATGTCGCTGCCAGAGACCAGAAAGCCCCGCTACTGGGCCAGCAGCGACACCTCATAAGCAGTAAGGGCATCGGCAATCATTTGCCGCAGGGCTGGATCAGCCCTCACTTGGGCCAGGAACCGCCGTAGCTCGCTCTGGGGGGCGGCAGCTCAACAAGAACAGAAACCTAGAACTGCCGGCAGGACAGGCTTCAGCGGCTCTTGACGCAGTACCCACCTGATGAATACCAGCCCAGCGGGCATCCCTTGCCGCTCTTTTGAATCGCTTCCCGCTCGTTACTGGGGCTGCTGATGCAGTAGTTGCCAGAGGAATAAAAACCCAGCGGGCAGCCAGCACCACTTTTCTCAATGGCGCCGCGGGTGTTACCACCAGAGCTGGGCACGCAGTAGCCGCCAGAGCTGTAGTAGCCAAGAGGGCAGCCTCCAACCTTGGGCAGCGGTTGCACCGGCTGCTGGGCTAGGGCACTTCCTGTCGCCAAAGCTGCAATCGCGCAGGCAAGAAGCAGCCGATTGCGGCCCAACGTCTTTTGAGGCATAGATACAGATTGGCGCAGATCAGCCAGCTGCAACCAAGTCATGCAAGAACCGCATGAAAAGGCTGCCGGTGCAAACTCCGGCAATGATTAGACGGTTTCTGCTGGGTGTGCTGGCGTTGACGGCCATGGCCTGGCCACGCGAAGTATTCGCTCAGGGCGTCAAGGCCACGGTGCTCTCCATCGGCGATGGCGACACCATCCGCGTGCGGCAGGCCGGCAAAGCCCTAACAGTGCGGCTGGCCTGCATCGATGCCCCCGAAACCGCCCAGGGCCCCTACGGCCAGCAGGCCCGCAACTACCTGCAGCAGAGGCTCCCTGTCGGGCGCGAGGTCATGCTCGAGGTCAAGACCACCGATCGCTACGGCCGCTCAGTTGCCGAGGTGATCTCTGACATCAACATCAACCTGGCGCTGGTGGAAGACGGCCAAGCCTTTGCCTACCGCCAGTACCTTAGTGGGTGTAACGCCAAGGAGTATCTGGACGCTGAATACCGTGCCAGCCGGCGGCGCTACGGGGTCTGGCAGGTGGAGGGCGGCATCACCCGGCCCTGGGACTTCCGCCGCGCTCGCCGCTCTGCCGTCATCCCTGATGGCACCACCCCGGGCGGCCGCCGTTACCGCTGCAGCGAGATCAGCTCCTATGACCGCGCCCAAGAGCTGCTGCGCCAGGGGCATAGCTACCTGGACGGAAATGATGATGGAGAGGCCTGCGAAATGTTGCGGCGCTGAACAGCCAACAACAAGCAGCTGAGGCAAGCTGATAGGTGGCTGCAGATCAAAGGAATGCCACGCCT
>NZ_JAGQCP010000084.1:0-6655 GCF_024346255.1 Cyanobium sp. BA5m-10
AGGGCCATCTACCACCACCACATCGGCGCCGCTGGCCAACCTCGGCAGGTGCTCGAGCACGGCATCAGCAGTTGCATCTATGACGCTGCTGGGGATGGTCAGGCCTTCGGCATCGGCTAGCCATGCGGTCGCGGTCTGCTGCGGGTCCAGGTCGACAAGGTGAACGGATCGCCCCTGCAGCTGGAGCCAGCGGGCTAGGTGCACTGCGGTGGTCGACTTGCCCACGCCGCCCTTTTGGTTCAGAACTGCGATCAGCACTTCAGCAAGTCAGCCGGTGCTGAAATAATGCCGAACCCCTGCCCGATCGCAACTGGCACACCACCAAAACCCAACCCCTTTTGGCCCCGCTGTACTACCGGGATTGGACCGGCTCAGCGGGTGCTGGGCTCCACCAGCAGGGTGATGGGTGCGGCTGTGACTGGGGCAACTGGCACAGCGACAGGGTGATGGGTGCCGCGTATCTGCAGCATCAGCAGTGACGCGGCCGTGGCATCGCGGGGGTTAGTCGTCGTCGCTGGTTTCGTCTTCGTCGATGTAGTCGCTAATCAAATCGGCCAGGTGTTCGCCCATATCCCCGTAGATCTGCAGGATGGCTAGATCTTCCGGGTGTGCCTCCAGGGCGAGCACCAGCAGCCGCAGGGCGGCGGAAGTGTCGGGGTGCATTGCTTTGGCCTAGGGCGCTTTCTGCTGCGCTCGCCTGGGCCTGTGGTGATCATATCGCGGCTGGGCCCATATCGCCACCCACCCAAAAGAAAACCGGCCATCTCTGACCGGCTCTCTCAAAATCTTGGCAGGGGCGGAACGACCCACGGGCCCTGCCTCAGGCACCAGATGTAACCAGCACCTGCGGACCGGCAGCTATAGAAACTGCCGGGGTGCCGTTATATATCAGGCGGCTAACTTCATCCGCACAATGGCGCGAAACTCAGAGACTGCCACGCCGAAAGCATGTTCGGCTTTGATACGATAAGAGCCTGTATCGAAATGAACTTCGTCGCTAACTAGCGGCGCAGCATACAACCTACCCAGCTCCAGGGGCTTGCGGGGCCCGGCGCTGATTAGGTAGAGATAGGTATCGCCGATTCGTGGGTCGACTTCTATAGTCAAGCCCTGGAATGGGTTTACATTGGCCGGAGTGTTAGGTGTGACGGTATCGGACAGTAACTGCCTGACAGTCATTTCTGCCTGTAGGCCGCAGAGAATCACACCGGGCTGTTGATCAATGTGCCGGCCGCCAACCGTTTTCTGACCGCGTAGGAGCGCAACGGCGGCGCCAATTTTGTCGATCCCCAAGGGGCCGGAGCTGATCACATTGCTATGCGAGCTGTGGAATAGGGCCGCGCCATCGGCTGCCGTGGCGCCCAGGCTCGATCCTTCGAGCAAATACACCAGCTCACTTTTCTCGGCGTCAAGTGCGGCGGCGCCCAGCTCACTGATGGCCTGACGCAAACCGTCGAGATCATCGTTGGCCAAGGCTTCGGGGCTTACAGATAGGCCGTCTCCCCAGCGATTTGGCTTGTAAGAAGCGCTCGATTCAGCGATAGTCGAGAACTTAACTTCGCCCCCTTCGAGAATCTTTTTAGCGGACCCGACTTTGCCCACGTCGATGATTGACGCAGGGCGGTAGTCGTTCAGGGAACGTACATCAGCGGCGGCAAGTACGCCACCAGCGGCTACAGCGAACTGAGCCTGCAGCATCCGATCGCCAGCGCCCAGCAACAGAGCCGGGGCGTCGCTCGTTGAGTGCATTCCCCGGCTGATGGTTGCATCGCGGCGTCCCTGCAGCCAGCTGCGGAACACGTCGGCACTGTTGCGGCCGGGGACACCTTCGCGGCGCAGCTGGAGCCAAAGGGGCTCGGCCAGGCGCTCGCCAGACATGGCGCGGCTGATGCTCTGGGCCAGCTGTGATTCCTGATTAACGGGCATGATCTCGCTGCGGGATTGCGCTGGGGTTTTGCGTTCTTCGGCAGAACGGGCATCGATCAAGGCCATGCGGGCTTCGGACAGCTCCACGCCGTCTTCGATCAGGCGGTGGGCCAGATCGTCAGAGACGGAGAGTTTGCGGGCACAGTCAAGAATCGCCACTGTGCGAGCGCGCTCGATCTTGTCCAGGGTCTGTTCGTTGTTGCTGTCGATGGTCATGGTCACGGGAGTTTCCTCTTGTTTGTTGTGAAAATCAGCTGATCTGGTTGTGCTCATTGGATCGGCGCCAACGGCGACCAAACTCGCTTCACGGAGCCGCCACTTCGTCACCGTGTCTGGCGCGGTGTTGCGGCCCAGGGCGATGGCGTCCTGCTGGTATGTGGCGCCAACGCTCACAGCGCAACCGCTGCGGGCCAGCTGCCAACCCGCGTCGGCCGCAGGGGCATCGGTGAACTGGGCAACTGCGATCAGCTGGCCACGCTCAAACCGAATTGACACCAGCCGGCCGGCCATCTCGGCGGTGCTGTTTGTGTGGTTCAGCAGCACCGGCACGGGCGCCGGGCCGAACTCCACTGAGCCGGGCTGACACCGCAACACCAGATCGTTGATCGGCGTCTCAGTGGCCACCGTCAACTCGATGGTGCGATCGGTTTCGTTTGCCGTCGCAGCAGCACCGGTCAGCGGCTGCAGCCGCAGCAGAGTTTCAGGGTTCGCCATGAGTCCTCTGCCAGGAAACGGCGGGCGATGGCTGCTCCAGTAGGCCTTCGAGCTGCTGGCGATCGGCGAACGATTGCGCAACGGTGCGGGCCAGCAGGCAATGACACTCGGCCATCAATTCCAGGAACCCCAGCGGGTGCAGCTGGATAACAGATCCAGCCACTTCGATTACGGCCTGGCCCTGCTGATCGGCGGCATGGATGCGCAGCTTCAGGGCCGGGCACTCGGCAACGGCGGTTGAGATAGGCCGACCTTCGACAACGGCCAGCCGGGCCAGGTGGTGGGCCGTCGCCATGGCGTCGCAGATTGCAGCCACCGCTCCAGCGCCATCAATTTGAACAGCGTGTTCAGCGGCCTGGCCTAGTGCCGTTACCGCGAATTGCCCCGCTTCCAGGTCAATCGCCAGCACTGAATCAGCGCCGGCCGGGTCAGTGCCAAACGCCAGCACGCCATGGGGCAGCGCCAATACGGAGCCGGGTGCCAAGCGCCGGAACTCCAGCAACAGGCCAGCGGTGGGCCGTGGCATCCAGGCGGCGCCACTTGTCGCTGCCACCACGTCGGCGGCGGCTACCTGCTCCAGGCCGTGGGCCAAGGGCAGAGCCTGCTCCAGCAGTTGGGATAGGCGGGCAGCACCGTGGGTTGTGGCGCCGCTGATTGTGCTGCTCAGCCGGAGTGATCTGCGCACGCCAGCAGATGCAGAACCGCTGCCAAGTGTTTTTGCATGTTCGGCTTCGGCGGGTGTTAATCGCGCCGAAACCACTTCGGTTAGTTCATCGGCCATTTAGGTCTCGGCTCGTCGCCTTTAGCCTATGGACATGTTTTCGCGGTAATCAATGCAACCCGTTGCCGTTGAATCCACGCGGGTGCCGCAACCATCACCGGAGCATGTTCCGGCGGCCAGGCTGATATTGCGAATCGGGTGGCAGCCATTACCCGGCGACCCGCTCCACCAGGTGGACGATGACCGGCCTGGGGTGCCGGGTTAGGTGGATTCGTTCTTAGCTGCGCTCAGCAGATTGAGCCAGCAGCACTGCATCATTGGCCACCACCAGCACGATCGAGATTCTCTGGCCCGCCGTTCAGTTATCCGAGACAGGTTGGCGCCAACGGGTTGAAGATTTAGCCACCAGAGCGGAATCACTGATCGGCCGGAAGTGCACCTTGCAGCAAACGGCCGAGCTGGCCCTGGAGCTGGTCGGCCTGATCTGGCCAGCATTAGGAGCCGAGACCGTGGCCGCTTCCGCCAGAGCCAGCCTCGTGACGGGAGTGCCTGGAATCCTTGCCAGCTCCCCGTTTGATCAGGCGGCCGAGATCCACCAGCGTCTCGATCAGATCTTTGCGGCTGCTCAGGATGACCCGGCTGCGGCGGCGATCGAGATGCCATCGCCAATGCTGCAGCGCATCGTTCCCGAGAGTCACGGCGGCAGGCCTAAGCGGGTGAGAGCGCAGCCCCAGGTCGATGAGCCTGAAGATCACCAGGGTGAGCCTGAGCTGATACCTGAGCCGGTGGAAGCCGATCACCTACATGAGTTGCCGGAACCACCCCAAGCGGTGGAAGCCATTCAGCAGCTCGATGCTTGGGGATTCCTGGTTGAGCCTGAGCCTGAGCCATCACCAGCTCCACTGCCACCAGCGCCGGCTGATTGGTTCACCGCTGCAGATGCGGCTGAGCTGCTCGGGATCTCAAAGTCGACCATCCTTCGATGGTGCAAGCAAGGTCGGCTCGGCGCTCCAGGCGAGAACTGGTTGCCTGCAGGTCGCACGTTCAAGGTCAACCCTGAGATCCTCGATGCGCTGCTCGGGGTGCAGGAACCTGCGGCGCCCACCTGCCACTAGGGGTAGGGGCGCCGCCTACCACAACATGGGTACATATGTCAAGGTACTGTGGGAGCCAATAGTCTGCGCGCCCTCGCGCCCCGTTTTTCGGCCATAGCCAGCTCCCCAAACAGCACGGACAGTTGCCCACTCTCAACTCAGGCCAGCGGCTGAGAGTGCATGCAGTGCAGCCTTCCTCACTGATTCAGGAGTGTCCAGCCGGCGGGCCTGCAGGGCGACATGTTCTCCGGCCTGTCGCCAGCCATCGCGGAGTTGACGCGCAATTCCGACATATCGATCGCTAACCACGGAAGCCTCGGCCAGTTCGCCCACGGCCAGGCGGTGAGCCAGCTCGGCTTGCTCGGCGCGGGTGGCCTCGATAGCGGCCTTCAGCTCCCAGAACTTAGGCAGCGGGTCGGGCACGGCCAACGAGGGCGGCTGGGGTGGCGGTGCTGAGGGCACCTTGCCCCGATCGGCGATCTCCTGCTGTCGCGACACGATGGAGGCCTGCAGCTCAATCCGCGCCTGGGCTTGAGGCTGGCCTGCAACGGCGGCCACTTCGGTGCTAGCGGCCCAGGTGCGAGCAATGGCGATCGCATCGGCCACCTCCTGATCGAGCGCGGCGGTCAGCTCGGCGGCATTGGCCAGGCGGCTGGCCTGATCCTCCAGCTGCCCCACCAGGCCTTGAAGCTGCCACCACAAAAGGCGCCGCCGTTCGGCTTCGTAGAGGGCTTTAGCGCTAAGCACTGGAGATGGCTCTGGACCCTGCAGCTGGCCCCAGGCGCTGCGCAGTAGGTCGAGGTCAATCTCCAGGCTGCCCCTGGCCCCGCGTCCCACCACCGCAGCGGCCAGGCTGGGCTCGCGGCGGAGTAGCTGGGAGAGAGTGCTTTTTGCCACGCCCAGGGCAGTGGCGGCGGCTCGCAGGCTGACGGTGCTCATGGCTTCACCTCCTGTCCGGCGGGGCGATCCCAAAGCCCGCCAGCCGCACGGATCGAGTGACCTTGCTCGATCTCCAGGGCCGCCAGCCGGCGCCCTTGGGCGATGCCAGCTGCAACGCCAACCCACCAAACATCGGCCGGGTCAGCCGGCAGGGCGGTGGGCATCGGCGGCAGCGGATCGGGTCGCCAGCCGGCCCGGAGTGATGCGGCGGTGAGCTTGGTCATGCCACCACCGCCAGGTTGAGGCCCTGCTGATCGTCGTCGCGGTCGTCACGCTGGAGCCGATCCAAGGCGCCGGCCAGCTGGTTGTGGGAGATAGGCGGCGCGGATGGGTGTCGCTTGGCCCAGGCCACCAGCTCAGGGAGGTGGGAGATATGCGGCGCGACCCGCAGCTCAGCCAATCCCAGCTCAACCCATTCCGCAACCGTTGACGGATCGCGGTGAGCGGGTGGTCGAGCTTTGGACTGCAGCCTTAAGACCTGCTCGATCTGGTCGAAAGGCTGTGGGATCTGGTCGATCGAAGGCCTGGTGACAGGTGTGACAGGTTTGCGAGCAAACTCGGCGCTATAGGCCTTTGCGGTGTTCGTGGTGATACAGACCTGTTTCTCTATATGCGTTTTTGGCTCAAAACCCGTCACACCTGTCACCTCATCACCAGACCCCTTCCCCTGCAGTGCTTCTGACGGTGACAGGTTGGGGTGACAGGTTGCCTCTGGTGACAGGTTGAACTCGTCACCACCGGGTGCCTCTGGCTCCTTGCCTTGTGCCCATGGGTCAGGTGACGCGTTTGGTGACGGGTTGGGTGACGGGTTTGAGGCCAACCCGTCACCGCAACCTGTCACTGATTCGCCTTCCTGATCGGGTTCTTCGATGCCGAGGTGGCGGGCAATGTTGAAGCCCTCCATCGCGTCGATGCTGTAAAACCGATCGGCCTTTGTCCTGCTGTAGGTCACCGCATCTACTTTCTTGATCTCCCGGCCGAACCGGGTTGAGGATCCGGCTTCATGCCCTTGCGCCTCTGCCCAGCGGCGCCATGAGAGGAACAGGTCTGCAGCTTCGATGCTGGTTGTCCCGGCCGAATACGTTTCCAGCAGGAAGCGCAGGATGGGCTCGCGCTCTAGTGCGGCTTCCTCCGCTGCAGTCTTCACGGCCTTGATGCTGCCAACGTTGGCCAGGGTGTTGTGCATGGCCTGCTCGCCCATCGACCAGGCCCATTGGACGACTCCGGGCGCTTCTGCGATCAGCGTTGCTTTGAGCTGGCG
>NZ_JAGQCP010000085.1:0-6283 GCF_024346255.1 Cyanobium sp. BA5m-10
CCAGCCGAGTGATCTATGTGACCGATGCGGGCCAGGCCAGCCATTTTGCTGGCGTATTCCAGGTGGCCCAGCGGGCGGGCTGGATTCCCTCCCACTGCGGCGTCGAGCACGTGCCCTTCGGTTTGGTGCAGGGCGACGATGGCAAAAAGCTCAAGACCCGCTCCGGCGACACGGTTCGCCTCAAGGACCTGCTCGATGAGGCGGTGGAGCGCACAGAGGCTGATCTGCGTCAGCGCCTTTCCGATGAGCAGCGCAGCGAAGACGAGGCCTTCATCCAGCAGGTGGCGCCCTCCGTGGGCTTGGCGGCGGTGAAGTACGCCGACCTCAGCACCAATCGGATCACCAACTATCAGTTCAGTTTTGATCGGATGTTGGCACTTACTGGCAACACGGCGCCCTATCTGCTCTATGCGGTGGTGCGTATCGCCGGCATCGCCCGCAAGGGCGGCGATCTGGGGGCTGGCGCCGTTGCTTCACTCACCTTCAGCGAAGCGCAGGAGTGGGCGCTGGTGCGGGAGCTGCTCAAGTTTGATGGGGTGATTGCTGAAGTGGAGCAGGAGTTGTTGCCGAATCGGCTTTGCAACTACCTGTTTGAGCTCAGCCAGGTGTTCAACCGCTTCTACGACCAGGTGCCGGTGCTCAAGGCCGAGGAGCCGGCCCGCTCTTCCCGCCTCGCGCTCTGCCGCCTCACCACCGACACCCTCGCCCTGGGACTTGGCCTGCTGGGTATCCCCACCTTGGAGCGGATGTGAGACGCTGCCGAGAGATCAATAAGCCTAAATTCCGGATTATTCTTGCTAAGCCTGATTGGATGCCATTCAGGAGGTTTCGTTTCTCATCTGCTTATCATAATTCGCCTCTGCTCAGTCGGCCTGACCCCTAGAGGAATTAGGTTGAGCTGTAGACTTTCTCTGGGCTTCTATGAGGAATGAGGCTTGGCCAAGTGGATAGTCGAAGGATTTTTCTGTTGCATAAAAGATCAGCATTCTTTGGTTTTGAACCCTTTTGCATGTGGTATCGCCGCTAATTTGTAATGACGAAACTCATCATTTCTTTGACAACCATTCCGCCAAGATTTAAGTATGTGCAGGAGTGCCTGAGCTCGTTGCTCAGTCAGACGGCGGAGGTGGCAGCTGTCAATCTTTATATCCCCCGGAATTATAAGCGCTTCAGCTATGCTCAGTCAGACTTGCCTGTGCTGGCAAAGGGAGTCAATCTTCGCTTGGTAGATGAAGATCTCGGGCCTGCAACGAAGGTTTTGCCTGCTTGTCGTGATTATTATGGGCAAGACGCATGCATCCTCTACTGTGATGATGACAAAATCTATGATCGTGATTGGGCTCAAAGATTTTTAGATGCATCAAAGGAGCATCCAGATTGTGCAATCTGTGAGCGGGGCAGCCATCTGTCGCATCCTCACTATGCTAACAGCAGCAGTTGGGCTTCATGCCGCCACCCACAGGCGACGCCGATACGTAGAGGCTTGAGATATAGAACTCGTAGGATATTAAGCTTAGGCCAGTGGAAGTCATTAAAGTGGACTGAGTCAGGCTATGTTGATATTTTAGAGGGGTGGGGTGGTGTAATGGTAAGGCCTAATTTTTTTGGTGACTCCGCTTGGAGAATTCCAGATATTTTATGGACCGTTGATGATGTTTGGCTTTCTGGTTGCCTTGAAGGCCAAGGTATTCCAATTTGGTTGAATGCTAAGTCTAAGCCAATTATAAAAGAAACTTCGAATGAGGTTGAGCATGCGGCTCTAAGAAATCTTGTCTACAAAGGTCATGATAGGAAGGCAGCAAATAAACAATGTATAGACTATTTCCGTCAAAATTTTGGTATTTGGGGTGGTTAAGGCAAGCATTCGCCTGCTTGGATTAGCGTTGCACCGGATTGTTGGCGGTCGAGTCGTTATCGTAGCGAGCAGCACAGTATTTGAAAAATACTTCCAGCGCTATAAATAAGCTGTAAAGAAAGCCTTCGGCGCCGCTGAGGAATGACATTTTGATAAAGTAAAGCTTTAGAAAGCGAGGAATGGCGTGCATTAGGCCTGCTAGCACGCCGATATTCTTTTTTGACTTTCTCAGGCTGATTGCCGCTAGCTGTGAGTATTGCCCAAGCTTGAGAAGGCTTTGATATACAGTTCTGCGAGAATAATGGATGAGCTTAGTGTTGAAAACATGAGTTATTTCGGGGGCTTTAAGCACAGCACTCTCGTGTACTTGGCCTCTAAACTCGAGTATGTCATGAATTTTAAAGAGTCGGGCTACTCCTTTTGTCTGGTGGATGCCTTGCAGGCGCTTCCCAAATACGAAATCATCCCACCGAATTAAGCCTCGATTGACCATTCCTTGCTTAACAATTTCAAGGATTTCCTTGGCAAGGTTTGCTGGAATTATTTCGTCGCAGTCAAGAAAAAACACATAGTCTTGGCGGCAATGTTCGAGTGCCCGATTGCGTTGAATTGCGAATCCCTGCCAGTCAGCATAGCTGTGCACCTCAGCACCTAGGGAGCGAGCAATCAGCATGGTGTCGTCGCTGCTGCCTGAATCGATTACAAGGATCTGTTCGGCAAAGCTGGCAGATTCAAGACAGCTTGTAATCATGCTTGCCTCATTGAGAGCAAGAACTGCAATGGTTAGATTGGTTGACTCGCTTTTCTTATCAATTTTGTGCGTTTTGCTAAGCATTGGCTTAATGGTGAACAACGCGGCGAAGTTTTTGCTCTTGCGTCCAGCATCCTTGTGGCTTATCAAGATATTGGAAAAACTTGTTTGAGAAGTTTCCTTGCAAGCAGGTATGTTGAGCTAGGCGCCAAGCGTGACTCTTGTTTGCAAGAACATCTTGAAAGACGGATGGGCCTGTTATCTCGTAGACATTGTTTCTTTGTGAGGTTTCGATTCGACAAAGCACCTCATCTAGCAATGCCTTGATATTTGGATTGGCGGGAGCGCTTGCAATAAAATAATTGGTAGCGGCTTTATTTTTGTAGCGTAAGAATATTTCCGAAGTCCCAGCTTCGATAAATCGATCCAGTGGCCAGACGAAGTGAGAGTCAATATCCATATAAACGCCACCGTGCTTGTAGAGCACCATTAGGCGCCATAGGTCGGCTTGGGCGGCCCCAATAGTTAGCCGCTTGTAAAGCTCTGCGGGCTTGCCAGGAAAGTTTTGCTCTACAAAGGCAAGGCGATCTTCGGTAGAGTGGAAGCAGTATTGGTAGCTTCTAGAGAGAAGTCGATTCCAGTACCAAGCAGTCTTAATGGGCAGGCTAACTTTATTGGTGTAGTTAGTTTGCCAGATTATCTTAGGGACTAGGCCAGCATTTAGCCTGCTATCGCTATCGATTGTCTGTGCTGAATCGACTGATTTGGCCCTGATATTTGCGAGTTGGAAGCGTTGTTTTGGTAATAGCCAGTAATGTAAATAAAAAATGGGGCGCATTGCATTTGCCGCGAGTTTGACAACGCGACCTGCAAGGAAGGCTGCGAAGTCATCGCGTTTCGATTGCCGAGACAAAAGTCCATTGCTTATGGTGATAATTCTACGGGTAGTCCTATGTTGATTCCAGGCCTTCCCCAGGCGCGCCCCGAGGTTGAAGGCCTCCAGGCCTACAGCGCTCCGCTTGAGGGCCGCCGGGGCCTGCTTCGGCTCGACTTCAACGAGAACACCGTGGGGCCGAGTCTGCAGGTGGTGGAGGCAATCCGTGCCATCCCCGCCGATCAGTACGCCGTCTATCCCGAGTACGACGGCCTGCGGGAGGCGGTGGTTGCCAATCTCGCTGCAACTGGCCTCGGCCAGCCGCTCACCCCAGGGCAGATCGGCCTCTTCAACGGCGTAGACGCGGCACTTCATGCCATTTTTCATGCCTATGGCGACCGGGGCGACACGCTGCTGACCACATCGCCCACCTTCGGCTACTACACCCCCTGCGCCCAGATGCAGGGCATGGCGATTGAGGCCATCCCCTACCTGCTGCCTGATTTTGGCTTCCCCCTAGAGGAGCTGCGGGCGGCACTACAGAGCTGCCCACGCATCCTGCTGATCTGCAATCCAAACAACCCCACCGGCACCCGGCTAGCACCGGAGTTGATCCTGGAGCTGGCGGCCTCGGCGCCTGGCACCTTGGTGGTGGTGGATGAGCTCTATGAGGCCTTCACTGGCGACAGCGTGCTGCCATCCGTCGATTTCGCTGCCACGCCGAATCTGCTGGTGCTGCGCTCCCTGGCGAAGACCTCCGGCCTGGCTGGTCTACGCATCGGTTTTGCCATTGGGGCGGCGCCGGTGATTGATCGCATCGGGCGCGTCACGGGGCCCTACGACATCAACAGCTTCGCCGTGACTGCCGCCCATGCGGCCTTGGCGGACCAGGCCTATGTGGATAGCTATGTGGCCGAAGTGCTGCGGGCCCGCGACTGGCTGGTGCAGCAGTTGCAAGCGGCTGGGGTGCGGCATCACGCCGCAGGTGGCAACTACCTGCTGATCTGGCCCGAGAGCCCAGCTGCCGAGGTGGAGCAGCGCCTGCGGCAGGCGGGCATCCTGGTGCGCTCGATGGCGGCCAAACCTCTGATCGACGGCTCCTTGCGGGTGAGCATCGGCACCACCGAGCAGATGCAGCGTTTCTGGGCTGCCTATCTGCAGGCCGCTTAGCGCATTACCTCGATCACCATGCCATCGCCGAGCTTGCCCGGCAGGCTGAGGGTGCGGCCAGGTCGCTTCACCGGGGTGCCGGCCATGGCATCAAGGAAAGGTTGCACCGTGGTTTGGTCGCAGTCCTTGGGGGTTTTGCCGCTCACAAATTGCACCGGGATCACGCGGCGGGGCTGGAGCTCGCGCACCACTTCGGCGGCTTCGGCACCGGTGTACACCTTGGCGCCGCCACCCACGCCGATGATAAGTACGTCGGGACGACCCAACATCACCTTGTCGGCGGGGCTGAGCCGGGCCGCGGTGCCACCTAGGTGGGCGATGTCGAGGCCGCCCTGCTTCCAGCGCCACAGGGTGGATTGGCCGAAGCGGCGCCCACCAACACGGTCGTGGGGGCCGGCGATGCCTTCGATTGAAAGGCCACTCACCTTGAAGGAGCCTGGATCCACCAGCATCTTGCCCTTGGCCACCGGGGCACCCTCATCCAGTAGTCGGCTGCTGGCCAGGATCACCGTGGCACTCACCCGGGGTTCGGCCAGTCCGGCGGCACAGGCCACTGCTTTAAAGGGGTTAACCAGCACGCTGGCCCCGCCACCACTGATCAAAAGGGCGCTGTGGCCGTAGCTGGTGATCGTGACGCCGCTGCCTGCGAGGGCTGGGCCAGTTGCCAGCAATGCGGCGCCCAGGCCGAGCGAACTCAAGGTGAGAGCAGCGAAGGTGGGCAGCGGGCGCATGGAGAAGCGGCAATCGCAGTGAAGCTAACCCAACTGACTTGCTGTGGCTGGCTGGCTGGCCTGGCTCAGGAAGTTGGCCAGCAGGGCGTGACCCTCTTGGGTGAGCACGCTTTCGGGGTGGAACTGCACCCCCTGAATGTGGGGGAAATCGCGGTGGCGCAGGCCCATGATCGTGCCGTCGTCGAGCCAGGCGGTGATTTCGAGGCAGTCGGGCAGCGTCTCGCGCTCGGCGATCAGGCTGTGGTAGCGGGTGGCGGTGAGCGGGTTGGGCAGACCCTCAAACACACCTTGGCCGCTGTGGAGCACCGGTGAGGTCTTGCCGTGCATCAGCTCCTTGGCCCGCACCACCTTGCCGCCGTACACCTGGGCGATCGACTGGTGGCCCAGGCACACCCCCAGGGTGGGGATGGTGGGGCTGAGCTGCTGTAGCACCTCCAGGCAGACCCCCGACTGGTCGGGGTCGCCGGGGCCCGGTGAAATCAAGATGGCGTTCGGGGCCAGCGCACGGATCTGCTCCAGGGTCAGGGCGTCGTTGCGTTCGACCCTCACCTTGGCCGCGATCGGGTGCTCAGCGGCCAGCTCGCCCAGATACTGCACCAGGTTGAAGGTGAAGCTGTCGTAGTTGTCGAGAACGAGAAGCATCGCCGCGCCTGGCCTGCCCCCATTCAAAGGCCCAGCCGGCTCAGCAGCGGTGGCACAAGCAGCAGCAGGGCGATCATCAGTGACGACAGAGCCGCCACCAGCACCGCCGCCGCGGCGCAGTCCTTGGCAATCTTGGCCAGGGGGTGGAACTGGCGGCCGATGGCCAGATCCACCACCGCTTCGGTGGCGGTGTTGAGCAACTCCAGCACCAGCACGGCCGCCACGGTGAGCACCAGCACGGCCAGTTGGGCCGTGGGTAG
>NZ_JAGQCP010000086.1:0-5882 GCF_024346255.1 Cyanobium sp. BA5m-10
AGGCCACGAGCTTGTCGAGGAACGCCTCCATCCCCAGCCCGTTCTTCACCAGCACCCCTGCCTGGCGCAGGGCCGTCAGATCGCCCGGTTTGGCCTGGAAGTCGTGGGGGCCCAGGTTGGGAGGGATCAGTGCGGTGACCGTGGCGCAGTCGCCCGCCACCGCCTTGGTGAACAGGGTGATCGGCAGGAAGGTGGTGACCACCTTGAACGCCTTGCCACCGGAGCTGGAGTCGTTGGTCTGCCTCGGGGCTACGCAGCCCACCAGGACGAGAGCCAGTGCCAAAAGACCGGTGCGTTGCAGGCAGGCGAACAAAAAGCTCATCAGGATTCAGACAACAAGAGTGGATGGCCCATCAGGGAAACCAGGGCGGCGACCCTCACGACAGAAGGAGCTGCAATGAGAATCATTCTTATCGTAACGGAGACTGTTTCGCCTTTTTGAGCAGGTCACGCCAGGAGAAGCCGCGGGCGGCGAGGCCTTGCTGCAGAGCGTCCAGCAGCGCCAGGGCGTGGTCAAGATCCTCACCGTCCACGCCCTGATGCCAGTCCCCGGTCAGCTGTTGGCAGGCCGCATCAAGCCCAGCAGCAGCGGTGATGGCGCCGCCGCTGGTGCGCCCATCTGGCCGAAGTCGGGCTCTTGCGCTGAGTGCATCCACCGGCGGAGGCAGGGCCTGGGGGCCTCCGCCGGTTGGCGTGTCACCGTCTTCAAAAAAACAACTGCGGGCGCCTGTGTGGCAAGCCACATCCCCCACCTGCTGCACGCTTAGCAGCAGCACGTCTGCATCGCAGTCGTAGCGAAACCCCCGCAGCAGCTGGATGTGTCCGCTGGTTGCTCCTTTGTGCCAGAGCTGCTGGCGCGAGCGGCTCCAGTAGTGCACCTGCCCGGTCTCAAACGTGGCCAGCAGCGATGGGCTGGTCATCCAGGCCAACATCAACACCGCACCGTCGAGCCAGTCCTGCGTGATGGCGGGGATCAAGCCATCGGCGTTGAAACGCAGGTGATCGACGCAGGCGCGTGGCCATCGCTCCATGGCGCTCATGCCCTGACCCCCTCATCCGGATCGAGGGGCCACATCACCCAGCCGCCCTCCTCACCGCCAGCTGCCAGGGCCTTGCGGTCGGCTCGCCAGGCCACGCTGCTGAGCGCCTGACCATTCAGTTCGAGCACCTGGAGCAGGGATCCGGCTTCCGACCACAGCGCCGCGGTGCCATCACGCGAGGCCGTGACGATCGGGGCCTGGGCAGGGCCACAGGCCAGCGCTGAGATCCGATCCAGATGAAAGGGCAGCAGCACGGCGTTCCAGGCCTCAAGGTCACCCCCCTGGCCCGACCACACCACAGCGGCCTCCGCCGCTGCGACCAGCAGCCCTTGCTGTCCGCTGGCCAACCGCGACAGCGCCAGCGCATGGATCTTGCCCGGCAGGTCACCTACGCCAAGCATGGGTTGCTGCAGATCCCGCCACAGCACCAGGCGGCGATCCAGCAAACCAGCTACGAGCCAAGGGGGGTCCGATCCCCAAACCAGCTGTAGAACCGCCGAGCCCGTTTCCAAGTGCAGCGGCTCCGGGACCGGCTGGGCCGGAGACGGCGTTGGCGGCAGGCTCCAGATCCACACCCCCTGCCCCGTGCCCACTGCCAATTGATCACCCGCTGGGCTCCAGCTCAATGCCATCACCGCAGATCCAGGAATGCGTAGGGGCGGCAGCCAGATCTGAGCCTCGCTGTGCCAGAGGCAGATCTCCGCTCCCCGTGCCACCGCCAGCAACACGCCATACGGTTGCCACGCCAGTTGATCAATCCATCCCCCCAGTGGCGGCACCGGCCTCTGTTCGGGCACGTCTCCGTCCAGTTGCCAGAGCGAGATCACACCACCCTCACCGGCGGCAGCCAGCCGGCTGCCACAGCTGGAGAAACCCAGGGCGTCAAAGCCCTTGCTCCCGGCAGCGGTGGCCTCCTGCAAGGGCCAGTCCACGCCGGCCGCGAAATCCACAAGGATGAAATCCCCAGCTGCGCTGGTGATGGCCAATTGGGCAGCCTGGGGAGCCCAGGCTAAGCCGGTGATGCAGCCCTGAACCTTGCCGCGCAGTTGCTCCTTCACCGGTCCTTGGGCCGTGGCTGATGCGGGCTGCGAGAGCTCAACCATCACGGGTGCTGCACTCCAACAGCTGGTTGAGCCGCATCCGCTGCTCGCCGTGCGGATCAGGGGCCAGCTCACCGACCAGCTCCTGAGCCAAGCGCTCGACAGCCTGCGGCCACTCCACCTCACCGGTGCGCTGCAGCAGCAGCTCCACCGAAAGCAGCCAGGCCTGCAGAGCCCTGAGATCGCTGAGCACCTGCCGCCGACCGATGGTCTGCCGCGCCAGGGAGGATGGTTCGCTGGCGAGGTGCTGGACAACAGCTGCCGTCAGGCTCTGCATGGCCTGGAGGCAGGCCCAGAGCTGCTGTTGCTGCCCCCGCAGGCTGTCCTGCCGTCGCAGCAGCCCATCGTGAAGCCGCTCGAAGCGCTCCTGCTCCTCGGGTGAGGGTTCCTGTTCCCAGGGGTCCTGACCAGAGAATTCCCGCGCGTCCGAAGTCATCGGCAGACGCCGGAGCCAGGGGGACGAGAGCAGCACCAAACGCTCCGCATCAGCAAACGATAATCATTCTCGTAAGATAGCCGCTTGGTGTTGTCCTCCTTGGCCATGCAGCGCAGAACAGCTTCACGGCAGGGGCAGAGCCCCATCACCCCAGTGGCACGCGCACCTGAGAAGCCCGCGCCTGTGCTGACCGTGGCGCTGCAGGCCACGGACCTTAGTGGCAGGCGGCAAACCGAACGGCAACTCCTCTCCCTGGCTGTTGGTCAAGACACACTTCCGGCCTGGCTGGAAATGGAGTTGGCAGGCCTGCAGCCAGGAACCACAAGGCGCTGGCGCGTGGGGCCTCGCCAGCGGCCCCTGGCACTGGTGGGCCATTCCCTCCTGCCCAGCAACGGGCTGATTTGGTTGCAGGTGGAGCTGCTCGAATCCCGCCAGCCCTCACTGCCAGGGGATGGGCCCAGTGGTTGCGCCTTGATCAGCCAGGCCGAGGTTCAGATGCTGTTTGAACGCTGGAACAACGCGTTGCAGAGCCGGGATCCGGAACGAATAGCGCACTTGTACAGCCGCGATGCGGTGCTGCTGCCAACGCTCTCGGATGAGCCCCGAACAGACCATGACAGCATCGTGGACTATTTCAGCCACTTTCTAGAGAAGCGACCCAGCGGTGAGATCAGCCAGCGGGAAATTCTGATCGGCTGCAACATGGTGCAAGACGCAGGTTTATACAACTTCCGCTTCCTTGACGGCAGCAACGCCCAGGCCCGCTACAGCTTTATCTACGTGCTTGAGAATGGTGAGTGGAAGATCTCCCACCATCACTCCTCCCTGCTGCCGGAAGCAACAAGAAGCTGATGGGCACCCTCAGGATCCAGCTCCACGACAGCCTGAGCCGGCGCAAGCGCCCCCTGCAGCTGGAGCAACCTGATCGGGTGACGCTGTATGTGTGCGGCCCCACCGTCTATGACTTGCCCCACATTGGGAATGCCAGGCCGGCTGTGGTCTTTGATGTGTTGGTGCGCTTGCTTCGCCACGCCTATCGGCAGGTGATCTATGTGCGCAACTTCACCGATGTCGATGACAAGATTAACGCGGCGGCAGCCTCAAAGGGGGTGCCCATTCGCACGATCACGGAGCGCACGATTGCCGCGTATCAGGCCGACATGCGCGCTCTGCATGTGCTTCCACCGGACCGGGAGCCCCGCGTCACCGAGCACATCAGCGACATCCAGCTCCTGATCGCCCAACTGCTGGATCGTGGCCATGCCTATGTTGCGGCGGGCCATGTGCTGTTTGAGGTGGCCAGCTTTGCCAGCTACGGCCAGCTCTCCGGCCGCACGAAGGAAGGAATGCAGGCCGGCGCCCGCGTGGAGGTGGCTCCCTTCAAGCGCGATCCCATGGATTTCGTGCTCTGGAAACCCTCCAGCCCAGACATGCCGGGTTGGGAGAGTCCCTGGGGTCGCGGACGGCCCGGCTGGCACGTGGAATGCACGGCCATGATCCAGCGCCACCTGGGTTTCCCGATCGACATCCACGGCGGCGGCCAGGACCTGATCTTTCCCCACCACGAGAACGAGATCGCTCAGGGCTGTGCTGCCACCGGTCTGCCCTATTGCCACACCTGGCTGCACAACAGCTTCATCACCGTGGCTGGGCAGAAGATGTCGAAATCCCTCGGCAATGTGCTGCTGGTCCGAGATCTGCTCCTGCAGGCTCCCGGCGAAGCCCTGCGCTTTGCCCTGCTGGCCAGCCACTACCGCCAACCCCTGGACTGGAATCAGGAGCGGCTCGTGCAGGCAAAACGCACGCTGGCGAGCTTCTACAGGGCCCTGAGTTGTAGCGACACCGCAGCAGTTGTTGGCGCGACTGGCAACGAGGGCGAACCAGATCCGATCGTGCTGCAGGCCCTGGCGGACGATCTCAACATCTCCGCCACCCTTGCCCGCCTGCATGGCCTGAGCCGGGAACTGCAACGCGCCAGCTCTGATGCTGCGCGGGAATCGCTCAGGGCCAGCCTGCTCGCCTCAGGCCGTTTGCTCGGCTTGCTCCAACAGGACCCCCTTCAGGCCCTGGCCGCCTTGCAGGCCCCGTCCCGGCCGGCCGAACGGTCGCAGCCGCAGCTGAACGAGGCGTCCATCGCCGAGCTCCAGAAGCGCCGCCTCCAGGCGCGTCAGGACGGCGACTTTCAGTTGGCCGACCGGTTGCGGCATCAGCTGATCGAGGCGGGGGTGACGGTCGCAGACGTCAGGGCCTGCCGTCCCATCGCTCCGCCAAGCCCTGCTCGACCCTCCCATCACCGTGGCTGAAACCGTGACGCGTCTCCTGCTGCTGCTGATCCGCGGCTACCAGATCCTGATCAGCCCACTGCTGGGGCCCAACTGTCGCTTCACTCCCAGCTGCTCCCAGTACGCCATCGAAGCGATCCAGATCCACGGGATAATCGGCGGCAGCTGGCTGTCGCTCTGCCGGCTGGGTCGCTGTCATCCACTTCACCCGGGTGGCTACGACCCCGTTCCACCCCCTATGCAGAAAGAGACAAGCCAGCCATGACCGCCTCTGATCCGCAACGGCGCTTGGAGCAGTTCAAGGCGTTCATGGGCGTTGGAGCCGCTGTTCAACCAAACCCGGCCCCACCGGAACGCCGCTGACGTTCCCTGCTTGGCACTTCCACCGGCCACAGCCACCAGCGGCCTTGATCGCCACCGGCCGCCAGATGACGGCCATCAGGCCGCCAGGCCAGCGCCTGGAAACCTTGCCCCTCCCCTTCCAGCGGCTGCCGCATCCGGCCGCGTCCATCCCAGAGGGCCACGGTGCCGTCGGCGGAGGCACTGGCCAGCAGGCTGCTATCAGGCGCAAAGGCAAGAGCATGAACGCGGTGCTGATGCCAAAGAAGGGGCTCGGGCTTCCAGCCCTGCTGGCTCTGATTGCGCTGTTGCCACAGCACCACGGTGTCGCCTGAGGCCACCGCCAAGGCGGGTGCCAGTCGACCAGGCTGATCGCTCCAGGCCAGGGCCCGCACCTTCGCGGGGAACCCACTGAACTGCCAGGGTCGGCCATAGCCCTCCTCGGGCCAGAGCAGCAGCGAGCGATCCATCTGGCCACAGGCCAGAAGCCCACCGATGGGCGAAAAGGCCAGGGCCAGGCCAGCCGAGCCCGTGGGGGCCCGCAGGGTCCAAGGGGCACCACAGCACCACTTCACCGTGGCAACTGGCCGCTAGCTGTACCCCATCGGCGCTCCAAGCCAGGGTCTGGATCGTGCCGGGCAACGGCAACGGTGGCTCACGCCATTGCCGGTTGGCCCCATCCCAG
>NZ_JAGQCP010000087.1:0-5811 GCF_024346255.1 Cyanobium sp. BA5m-10
GTTCTCCGAACAGGGTCACAGACCGGCCCACCCATTGCCACAGCTGATGTCTGAGGGAGGCGAGCCGTCAGCCCCGGCTACGCCGGGGCTGATCCCCCCGAGTTACACCACTCCATGGGACGCCGCTGCACCTCATGGCACCAGAAGCCACGCACCGTTGAGGCATTGGGCTCTCCCGTCTCCTTAAAAACAGGCTCACCGGTAGCCGGGCAGAAGAAGTTCCAGTCGTCCCGCTCCAGTTGGATCAGTTGCATGGCCGTGAATCGCAGCGAGTTCACTGTTGCCCACCCCTTCCCCTTTGCAGCCATTTCTCATGCGAAAAAGGAGGCTGGGATTGCCGCTTCCCGTTGATGGCCATGCCGGCCTCAGCTTCCCTGCAGCAGTGTCAACTGGGCATCCGATACAGGCCGTGCTGGCAGATCCCTAGGGCTGGGACCTTTCAGCCGTAGCGGGGCCGTTGGGGCTGGTTGCCACCGAGCCGTCAAACACCCACCTAAATCCCTCGTCCAGTCCTCGCGCTGCGTCAAGGATCGGGCCATGCGCCCCGGTGGGGCGTCCTTGTCACATCCCTGCGGCTAGCCGTTGGGGGTGGGGTTCTCTGCCGTCCCCAGATGGCTGCCCCGCTTTCCCGCTCTGCCCTCCGTGCCCGCGATGCCCTGGTGCTCCAGCACCTGCCTCTGGCTGATGCCGTTGCTTCAGCTGTAGCCCGCCGCTTCTTCCCTTTGGTCGAGCGGGAGGATCTGATCCAGGTAGCTAGAGAATCCCTGCTCCGTTCAGTGCTGCGCTGCAAAGCGGGTGAGCCAGCTGAGCCCTATCTGCGCCGCTGCATTTCAGGTGCCCTCCAGCATCACCTGCGCGATCGGGTGCGGCTGGTGCGCATCCCACGCCAGCTGCATGAGCAGGGTCAATGCCCCCTGGGTCATATCAGCCTTGATGGCCACGCCGCTGGCGAGCCCTGCCTGCTCGATCAGCTGGCCAGCCCAGAGCAAGAAGCAGCCGGCCCCGCTGATGATCTGGCGCTGGAGCAGCTAGTAGATCAGCTGCCGGCAGCTCAAGCCACGGCCCTGAGGCTCACCATCCTTGAGGGCCTATCGCTGCGGGCTGCAGCAGAGCAGCTGCAAATCAGCGCCATGTCGGTGCAGCGGGCCCAGAAGAAGGCTCTTGAGGCTCTGCGCAAGCAGCTGGTGGGTGGGGGCTGAGGCCCTCCTCCCCAGTTACTGCTCAAACACGAGCGTGGAGAGCGGCCACCAACCGCTGCCGCCTTCGTCGTAGGCCAAGGCGCTAATGGAGTGGTTCTGAGCTAAGGGGCTCAGATCCAGCGGCTCAGCACCGTCAGTTCAGGCCAGCAGCGGGGCGGCTGCAGCGAGCTCAGTGGTGACCGCAAACCCCACCAGCTCATGCTCCCCAAAGGAGCGCAGAAAGGGCACATCTGCAGCATCGCGGCCGCGGGCAATCAGCACCCGGCCGCAGCGCGGGATGTTGTGGCGGGCATCAAATATGTGCCAGCGGTTTTCGAGAAACACCTAAAACCAGGCAGATAAATCTACGGGCGCATTGGGTTAAAGGAGCCCCCTTAGGGTTGAAGGATGAAGCAGTTGCCGAGTAGGGCGAGACCAAGGTGGTTGGCAGTCGCCGGACAAGTGCTGGCAGCGGCCTTGTTCGTGGCGATGACAGTCAGCGTCCTGCCGGTGCTGTTAATGACAAGTCTCGTCATTGCCCTGATCTTGATTCCGGTGTTGCGTCAACTCAGGAAGGAGGCGGAACGGACCGGGTCTGTCGTGAATGTGCCGGCACGGGAGCAGATGGTCGACATCACACCCCTTCACGAGCGACTCCGTGAAGAGTTTTTGGTGTTTCGCCGTCGTGGTTGGCGCCGATAGGGGTGAACTGGGCACAGCGGCAGCAGGCAGCAATCAGTCCAGCATCCGGATCCAGACCCACCACAGCAGAGCCACCGGCACCATCGCCAGAGCCAGCACAGCTAGGCCCTGAAGCTGTTCTGAGTTCATTGGCCCCACTTTGTGCGAGTAGCAATCAGGACCGCCACAAGCTGCTGGCAGTGTGGCTCAAGGTGAAGGGCTGAGCTCGGGGCCCAGTGCAATCCTTGGCTTCTATCACTCGCCGTCACTTTTTTGGTGGCGTCGCGGGTGTCAAATCAAGGCTGTGACTAGGGTTTGAGTTGTTGCAACTGGGGCTCCCAAAACAAAGTAATAGGCAAAAATGGACTACTAAAAATCCTGATTTGCAATAGATGCATAATTATTATGGTTGCGATATTTATTACTAAATTCTACCTCCAGTTCCCTCCTGATCTGCGTGATTGCTTCCCGCACTGCGGCTTTTTCATTTTCTTCGGAGGTAATTATTTGTTTTGCAACTTCGCGAAGCATTTCAATGTCATCGCAAGCATCAATCTCGCGGAACGCTGTCTCCAGTCGGAACTTTTGCTCCAGTGAAAGTCGGTGATTGGACATGTTATTGGTGGAGCAAAGCCCCATGTAAGGGACCTTGCTGTTTATGGGTTTTACTATTGGACTTCTGAGATTGTAAAAGGGGCTGGGGGGAAGCTTGTAGGCAATGGGTCGACCTCACCATTGGCAAGAGCTCTTGCTCGGATGTACATCTGACTATCCGTTGCGCCCTGAGCTTCCATTGCGGTTGCTACCGTTGCCCAATTTTTAACTTCAGTGGACATTTGAAAGAATGAATGTCAGACCACCCAATGTTCGCGATCACGTCTTGGTGGGTGCGAGGCGGAAAGCCGCACCACTACCGAACTTCAACGATCAGCAAAAATTGTTAGTTAACACATCTCTAAATATTATAGACTTTTGTTTATGGCTCCAGCGGCTGCAGTGAGTACAGCTGCGAATGACAGACTTCCTCTAAGGACGCGGGCAGTGCATAGCAAGCAGCTCCAGGCGGCTATGGCACTGGCGCAGGACCTGCCTGAGCGCCCGGCTGTTTGGTGAGATCAAGGACCAGTAGACCCCGGCTCTCAGCCGATCTGCCCTGCGTGTCCGTAAGCCCTTGTGCTGTGGGCGCAGCAGAGGTTCAGGATTCGTTCAACAGGCTCAGTGCTTCCATCACCTGAAGGCGGATGCCGCCCAGCCGGGTCCAGGCCCGTACCGCATCCTTTCTGCTCTGGTAGGGGCGCCAGTCATCCTCAGCGATGCGGCGCTGGAAATGGGCTGCCACACGCAGGGCAACGGCGACATCGCTTCGCCTTACCAATCGCAGCGTTTTCCCTCCGATCACCACATCAGCAGGCATAGCGTTGTGGAGCAATCAGGAATTGACCAGGCTCATTCTCTGTCCTCCCCAGCCCCCTCTCGAACCAGAATCGGGAAACAGCCTTTGGTCCATTCACCAGAATATGCATCGTCACCGCAGTAATTAATAGTCCCATCATGCGCTGCTGCTGTGCCAACAACCTTTTGCCCGGTGTCAACTACGTACGCGCCAGCCTATCTAATTGTCGCCGTGCAAACCTTTGGCTTCAGGGAGAAAACTTCCGCAGGCCGGCAGCCGTAGGTGATCAGGGCCCACGTAGGCCACGAACACTTGTGCCCTGCTCACCAGCTACATCTGGGCGGATGATTGAGATCTGTTTAGAGCCGATGAAGTCTGGCCTGCTCTGCGGCGGCCCGGAACACCAGGCTGTGGCGCTCTACGAGTGGCTCCAATAGGTCGTAGCCGCCACCTATCACGGTGGCAATTGGGATGCCGCGCCTTAGGCAGGCATTGAGCACAAGCCGGTCGCGGTTTAGTAGCCCTTCGCTACTTAGGCAGAGCCGTCCGAGGCGATCGTCTCTATGGGGATCCACCCCTGCGTTGTAGAGCACTAGTTGGGGCCGATGCTGATCGAGCAGGTCGGGAATTAGATCGCCGATAGCTCTGATGTAGTCAAGGTCTTCCACCCCATCGTCAAGGTCGACGTCGACGTCGCTGCTCTGTTTACGCAGCGGAAAGTTGCTGGCGCAGTGGACGGAGAAAGTGAACACCCGTGGGTCCGTAGCAAAGATCGCCGCTGTGGCATCACCCTGGTGCACGTCGAGATCGACCACCATTAATCGCTCCACGGCGCCCTCGGCCAGGAGCACACGGGCCGTCACGGCGCAGTCGTTGAAGATGCAAAAGCCACTGCCGTAATCAGAGAAGGCATGGTGAGTGCCGCCGGCAAGGTGGCAGGCCACCCCGTAGCGAAGCGCCAATCGGGCTGTGAGCACCGTCCCCCCAACCGCCAGCCAGGTGCGCTGCACTAAGGGAGTGGTGGCGGGAAGACCGATACGGCGCTGATCGGCGGCACTGAGTTTGTCTCTGGCGAAAGCCTCGTGGTAACTGCGTTGATGTACCAGCTCGAGCCAGCGGCGGGGTGCTGGTAGAGGTGTGTGCAGCTGGCTCGGCGACGCTATCCCCTTCTTCAGCAGCAGGGAGTGGAGCTGCTGGAATTTCGCCATCGGAAAGCGATGGCTGCTCGGCAGCGGAGCTGAATAGGCCGGGTGGTAGACGATCGGAGGGCCCAGGGCAGAGTCCTTCTCAGCGACGATCTCAGAGAAACAATTTAGAAGGCCAGGACCGCCATCCACCCGCTGATGGAAGCTGCAGTCAGGGCTGAGCACCCTCGGGGATTGCAAGAGGATCTGGTAGACCCTGGCTGATCACAAGGGCGCGCTTGTAGATGGCGCCTGAGGTCTGGCCGGCAGCCTCCATGGCAGTGCGCATGTTCTGCCAGTAGTGGAGTTTTTGCTCTTGAGTCATTAGTGCTACTGCGATTTCAGGCGCAAACGGTCTCTCTGCCGCGGCGCCGGCCCAGCGGTTCGATCCATTCGTTCACCACAACCTTGTGCTGAACAAGTCGACTTGGCAGGCGGCAGCCAAGGTTGATCTGCCCCTCGTCCATTAGGCGCCCCAACCGAATCGCCAGGGCTTCTTCGTGGCGGGCAAAAGCAGCCTGCTGGGAAGCGACCCAGGCGATCTTTCGTTCCGTGATCACACCGCTGGAGAGGGACTCCAGAAAGACTTCTCCGACAGTCATGAGAGCCATGTAACGACTTCGTTACATGCTGTCGCGCCCGGCCTCGCTGTGTGGCTCGAGCGGGCTCGGGGGACTGGCTAGGGCAGGTGGCTGACTAGAGAACGCCAGTCTTTACAGAAGCGTTGGGGCTCAGTAATTGGAGGCTTTATCCCCTCCCTGCACTTCCGCCGCGTTGTGGGGCTCCAGCCAGGCATCAGGTCGCCTTTGGTCAGTCGATGGCCCAGCTGGCGGTCAGTGCCTATCAGCTCCTGGCGGCTATGGCACTAGCGGTCGACCTGCTGAAGCACCCGGCGGCTGTCAGGCGACATCGAAAACTGAGCCACCTGGCGGACGATCCATCGAGCAATCCACCTGGGGTCAGTCCTTGTTCCGCTCGCGGCGGAGGGGGATGCGGTTTGGTATCGACCCGCCAATGGGTTTCTTCGCTGCAGCGATGCCCTCAGACCTCAATCACCCCGCCACTGGCGATTTGATCGTGTTGGCGGGCGATGAGCAGCTTTGGCGGGTCGGCTGGCATGGGGCACCCATCTTGGTCGTCACCAAGGGCGGGCCGGTTGGCCGATCCCAAATGCAAAACCTGGAACAAGGTGGGGGATATGAAGCTTGTGCCCTGGCTAGAAGCAGGCAGCTGAGCCAAGCGCTCCTCACCAGGAGTAGAACGGCTGTACTGCTGCCGAAGCTAAGATGTTGGCCGACCTGCCCATTGGAGGACCTGTCCCCTACCGCCAGGGCTCATTAGGTGAGGACTTAGATCTCCATGCTGCACTGATTCC
>NZ_JAGQCP010000088.1:0-5791 GCF_024346255.1 Cyanobium sp. BA5m-10
AAGCGGCCAGCTGTCACACCTTCCGCCACTCTTTTGCCACTCACCTACTGGAGAGGGGCCAGGACATACGCACGATCCAGGAGCTGCTCGGTCACAAGGACGTCAGTACCACCATGATCTATACCCAAGTCTTAAATCGAGGGCCACATGGTGTACGTAGCCCCGCAGACGCTCTGTAACCTTCTGAACAAGGGTTCACGGACCCGTGAACCACGGCTATCTTGGGCGAAAGTTCTGAAAGACCTTATGCAGGGTAAAAAGTCTCAGAGAATTAACGACTCAAGTCGTCTTTAGTTATCGGAAAGGCACGGCGTGCACGCCTCGGTTCACGGAACCGTCCAATAAAGAGTTAGATTGACTAAAGAAGTGCCCTGATGTGCCAGGGTTCTATCATTACTGAATGCAATTTGTCTTCCTGCAATCCCTATGAGCCCTACCAAGCACGAGCTAGGCATAAAGAGCTTAATCTGCTGGTCGGCAGGAATCTTTGTATTTTTTCAATACTCAACTACTAGTGCCGCCATGGCAGCGACTAGAGACTGCAAGGCGGCACTCAGCAGTATCCTTAGTGATATAGACAGCAATAAAGGCGCACTTATTGCCTTTGTAGACGAGAATGTTATTGAGGGTTATGATGACAACCCATTTCCGAGGTCAAAGAGGATTCGAATAGGTTTAGATGGAAATGCCGAATCGGCCAGAGACCCCAGAAGAGCGCAAGCAATTGCATTAAACATCCTCTCGAGCCCAAAGCTTATAGACTCCTATGCAAAATCACTTATGAAAAGCTGCGAAGATGTATCAATAGTGGGTATTGGCATTGCAAAGACTGGTTATTGGATTGACTGGTTCCGCTTTTCAGATGGAAGTTTTCGTCGCAAAGTATGCATGAGCAACCCGTCCTCAAATGGATGGGGGTACGGATTCTGTGACTAAGCTCCAGTATTCTTCTGTGGCAATCTAACATTGCCATGCACCAGAGCCGCATCCGAGAATCTCACTTCATCCGCCAAAGCTGTTTGCGGCCTGGTGATGGCAAGCGTTATCCGTATCCAGCAAGCCGTTGACCGCAAGCCGCACCTGGTACCGATAGGTAGTACCATGCATGGATGAAGCGGAAGCACCAGTTCACCCTTGAGCTGATCTTCTCCCGACCCGTAAGCGGCAGCTTGCCGTGGAGGGACATTGAAGCCCTGTTTCAGGAGCTTGGTGGGGATGTCAGTGAGCGGGCGGGCAGCCGAGTCGCGGTCGTTCTGTTTGGCGAAGTCAGGGTCTTTCACAGACCCCACCCATCGCCTGATACAGACAAGGGTGCTGTTGCTTCAATCCGCAAATGGTTTGAAGAACACGGAGTGACACCATGAACCTGATGAATGTGGATGGCTACCACGCCAGAATTGAGTACGACGAAGAAACGAATCAGTTTCGCGGGGAAATTCTTGGCCTTTCTGGTGGAGCGGACTTCTATGGATCCAGTCCGGATGAGCTTCGCCGAGAGTTCAAAAAGTCATTGGATGTCTTTCTTGAGGTCTGCAAGGAGCAAGGAATCGAGCCCCGCAGACAATTTTCTGGCAGGTTCAATCTTCGGATTCCGCCTGAACTACACGAGAAATTGGCGATGACTGCGGAGGTGCAGGGAAAGAGTCTCAATACGCTCGCTCAAGAAGCACTCCAGAGAAGTGTCACGGCATAAAGGAACGGATAACAAGCCCCTGGAGTGGACAGGCCACCACCCATTTCCCGTTTCGCAATTAGTCCTTGCCTGCCACTCAGGGGCAGCGTTATAAAGAACAAAAATCCATCAATGGCCAAGGGACCCCAGTTCACTCGATACATCCTGCCCATCCTGCATGCTCTGCGGGAGATGGGTGGATCGGCCACTGCAGCTGAGGTAACAGATGCGGTGATTGAGCACGAAGACCTCACCGAAGAGCATCTAGAACAGACCAATAAGAACGGCCAGTCAAAAGTACGCAACCAGATTGCGTAGGATCGTATGTACCTCGTTCATTCAGGACATATTGACTCATCTCATCGCGGCGTGTGGAGGCTGACTGACAAAGGTCAGTACGAAGACCTCAAGGCTTTAGACGTAGCATCATTATTCAAGGGTGTTCAGAGCACCTTCAAAGGGCCTAAAGATGAGGGCTCCACTCCAAAGAGTGCGGCATCTGTGGAGGCTACAGAGAGTCGATTGGAGGCTGAGGAGACTGCCCTTCTGCACGTGATCAAGGCACTTAGTTCTGAGGGATTTGAGCGCTTATGTCAGCGCCTTCTAAGGGAGCACGGTTTTCAGAATGTGAGGGTCACTGGCCGATCAGGGGATGGAGGCATTGATGGAGAAGGGATCCTCGAGATAAATCCACTTCTGAGTTTTAAGGTGTTATTTCAATGCAAGCGTTATCAAGGATCGGTTGGCGCAAGCATGATCCGGGATTTTCGAGGAGCCCTTGTTGGGAAGGCTGATAAGGGTATTTTGTTGACCACTGGGAGTTTTACAATGGATGCCAAGCGGGAAGCAATTAGGGATGGCGCCAATCCCATCGAGCTCGTTGATGGGGAGAAGCTTGTCAGAATGTTTGAAAAGCTTGAGCTTGGTGTCAAGCCAAAGGTTGTCTATGAAGTGGACATGGATTTCTTCAATGACTTCAAGTAGGGTCTTTCTAACATCCAGATATAGAAGGCGGGAGCGGGAGTGGCTTGTCAACCCGATAAGCCCCTGCCCGCTTCTGATCTGGAGTGTTCGAAGGATGTGACGTCCTTGAAGGGAGCCAGCAAGGCAGCGTTGCATGGCCGTAGCCATGCGGCTACAGTTGGCGTATGGTTGAAGTCCGCCAGACAGAGCGGTTCGTCCAATGGCTTGCGGGTCTGCGCGATCTGAGGGCCAAGGCGAAGGTTCAGGCCAGGATCGAAC
Organism: Cyanobium sp. BA5m-10; assembly: GCF_024346255.1. Lineage (NCBI taxonomy): Bacteria > Bacillati > Cyanobacteriota > Cyanophyceae > Synechococcales > Prochlorococcaceae > Cyanobium > Cyanobium sp. BA5m-10. The sequence continues at coordinate 2,915 of NZ_JAGQCP010000088.1, forward strand.
GCCTCATCGGTGGCAATCCTGGTGACGTCAAACCCGTTGGGGCCGGCGTGTCGGAGCTGCGGATCAACTATGGCCCTGGATACAGGGTCTACTACCTGCAGAGGGGCTCCGCATTGATCATCCTTCTGGCTGGAGGAGACAAGTCCTCACAAGCCAGGGACATTGATGATGCCCTTCTACTGGCAGATAACCTGACTGAGTAGATCTGATGAAAGTCACGACTAGCCCTTACGACGTTGCCGATCATCTACGAACTCCGGAGGAGATGGCGGCCTATCTGGAGGCCTGCATTGAGGAGGCTGATGGAGATGTGGCCTTCATCGCCAAGGCCTTGGGTGACATCGCACGCGCCCAAGGGATGACCAAAGTGGCCAAGGATTCTGGGCTATCTAGAGAGAGTCTCTATAAGGCATTGTCGGGAGACCGAAGTCCTAGCTTTGACACCATCCTCAAGGTCGTCTCGGCCCTTGGCCTGAAGTTGAGCGCCAGTGTGAGAAGTTAGGCAGAGGTGGCCTGAGCTTTGCAGATGAGGCGTAGGTCCGCAAACGCTGCCTGTGGGGATGCGCCACCTTCGAACAAGCACCTTGAGTGGACAGGCCGCCGTCAAGTCGGCTTCGATGGCGATAGCTTCTTGCCTGCCACTCAGGGGCAGCGTTAGCCAGAGCAGGGAGATGCGCGGAAGTCGCGTGCGTGGCTACAATGTGAGTACGTATGCAGGTCGTGGCCATGGTTCGAGCGAAGCTGGTCAAAATCGGCAACTCGAGAGGGGTCCGTCTCGCCAAGCCTCTGCTTGAGGTTGCGGGGCTGGCTGACGAAGTCGAGATCGAGGCGGCTCCAGGGGTTCTGACCATCAGGCCGTCGGCTCAACCGAGGGCTGGCTGGGCAGAGGCGGCGGCGGCGTTCCAGTCGGAGGGACTTCTCGATGAGATGAGCGCCACCCGATTTGATGATGAAGAGTGGTCCTGGTGACTGAAGAACACGTCTCAAGAGGCGATATCTTCCTTGTCGCGTTGAATCCAACTCGCGGATCTGAAATCAGAAAGACGAGGCCTTGTGTCATCGTGTCGCCGGATGAGCTGAATTCTCACCTACGCACTTTCATCGTTGCGCCGCTCACAACTGGCGGTCATCCATACCCTTTTCGAGTGCGTTGCACGTTTGATGGTAAAGACGGTCACGTTGTGGCTGATCAGCTGAGAGCTGTAGATAGGGAACGTCTCGTCAAGCAATTGGGGAGACTGTCGGAGACTACGCTCATTGAGCTGCTGGGTGTTCTTCAGGCGATGTTCGCTGTATAGAGGCCTGGCTTACGGCCATGCAACTGACCAGCCCCCTTCAACTTCCTGTAGCCCAACGAGATCCCGAACCAGCAGCTTTCTGCGGGCAGGTGATGGCCAGCGTTAGCTTCATAGACTGTGCGTACATGAGAACTCCAGCACGAAGAGAGTTTCATCCAAGTCCATTCAACCCATGAGAGACTTTCACGAACGCCAAGTACCGATTCCTATTTGACTACACGGATAATTGGCCTGTGTATATAGCCATACTTGTTGTCCGAGGTTTTTACTGGCAACCATTCACCAGAACCTCGTAGATCCACTAGGAAGATCTCACCTTTCTGAATACGAGCAACGATTTCATAGTCGCTTCCAGGCCCATTTCGCAGATTTGTTGGTGGGTTTGGGTCGTTAGTTGTTGCACGTACGTAGCTGGCTTGAGGCTTGCCTGGAGGTGGGCTTGTCTCCCCGTCATTGTGATTGCCAACTATGGGAGTTGTGATTCTCATGCTTAATATAAGTCCTACTGTCAGCACTAAAAGGCCAATTGGAATGGTTAATCTCCTTTGCTCGGGAGAAACCTCAATGAATCCTCCAAGCTTATTAACGAACCCAAGTAGCAGGAATAGGAGTCCGGCTCCAATTAAAAGATTAGGAATCGGGGTCTCATGGATAGCCTTGATAAGATCCTGCATTTTTTGAAATGCGCATCATGCCAGTAGGTATTTATGATTTTAGGCGGAATCCTATCAAAAGCAATCGTCGATACTGATTGTTGTATTTTAGAAACCATTCATTCTGGAAGCCAACATCCAGAAGCAGAAGCCGGGAGTCCGGATGCTTTGTCCATCCAGTACTAACCTGCTCGCTTCTGATCTGGAACGCTAGGAAGAGCTGGCTATGTATCAGATGGAACCGTGCAGATGTCTCAGTCAGTTCACAGATGGGTTTCAGGCTTTCCCATGGTGCTGCCGAATCCTTATAAGCGCGACCTCGCAGCCTGTGTTCCACATGACAATCCATTGACCTAGGAGCTACAACGGGTTGCCCTACCCCTCGATTTCATTGAGGCACATAAGCATCAGATAAGCAGCAGATTGTTGTCTGGATACGCTTTAGGCTTGAAAAGTCAACCAATTAATCGCGTAATTAGGGGTTGTCCTTTTCCTCTTGATCTCATGCTTTAGACGGGGCTAAAGCTGTCAGGTGAGAAAAACTCTACGGTCCGCTGAATTGTTGAAGCTTCCACTTCATCCGCTTCGACGCGCAAGGGCGGGCAGCTGGCGCCTCTCATCCTGGGTCCCCCCTGTCCCTGAGCATTCGATCCATCCTTTAATACCTTTCCTAGGAATAAACTCATGAACTCTGAATTCACACCACCCAGCGAAGCCGAAACCACCGGCCGCTTTATTGTCACTTTCCGCGAAGAAGCTTCTACTGAGGCTATTGCTACCTTGGAAAATCGTGCAGGCATCCGTTCGGCCGATCTGCTACGAAGCGGTGATTTTGCTGAGTCCGGAATTGACATGGACCAGGTTCCTGCCGAAGGAGGAGCCGTTCTGGGCAATCTCGGCATGGCCGTAGTCAACGTTCCGCCCGA
>NZ_JAGQCP010000089.1:0-5760 GCF_024346255.1 Cyanobium sp. BA5m-10
TCTACCCGCATCCCCCATTCGAGCGATGCCGCCATCCCCCAAGCAGGGGCCAACGCCTAAGCCAGCTCCAACTGCGCAGAGTTGCGCAGTTGGAGCTGCTGGCGGGGCGATCACCACCGCAGAGCTGGCCGAGCGCACTGGCATCAGCAGGGGCGCTTGGAACACCTGGGCATCCAAGGCCGCCCCCGGAACTGTGCGCCACCACGCCATCGCTGGGAGCTGGCGCCTAATGGGCAAGGCCCCCGATGAAAGGGGCGGGCCGCCCCGTTGGTTGTGGCAGCAATGTCTAGATGAAACCTAGATGCCGTCTAGGTTTTGAACACTAGTAGAGGCAATCAATCAGGCCACTGCGGCCGCCTGCAGAATTGTCACAACCACGGCATTGTCACAACCACAACGGCCGTAGTCTATTGCGACAGGCGCCACCGCGATGCTCTACGTCACCTATCTGAGGCTCAGCCGCGAAGCCCGTGGAGGTCGCAACTACGGCCTAGATGCCCAGCGCCGAGATCTAGATCTGTTCCTGGGTCAGTGCTGCCCCGATGCCGATGGGTGCCTGGAGATCGCCAGCTACACCGAAGTTCAGAGCGGAGCTGATGATGACCGCCCCGAAATGGCGAAGGCCATCGCCCACGCCAAGCGCGAAGGCGCCACGCTGCTGGTGGCGAAGTTGGACAGACTCAGCCGCCGCGTGAGTTTCATCGCTGGCCTGCTGGAGGATCACAGGCTCAGCTTCCGCGTGGCCTGTATGCCAACGGCGGATAAGTTCCAGCTTCATATCTACGCCGCACTGGCGGAGCAGGAGCGGGAATTTATTAGTGCCCGCACTAAGGCTGGCCTGGCCGCCGCACGCGCCCGTGGCGTGGTTTTGGGAGGCCTTAGGCCCAACACCATCAAGACCAACGAAGCCGCCAAGGCGAAGGCCAACAGCGACGCAGAGCAACTGCGTGGAGTGCTGGCGCCGATGGTCGCCAGCGGCATGGCACTGCGAGCAATGGCTGATGCACTGGCGAAGGCTGGCCGCACCAGTCGCAATGGCACCCCGCTGCATCCCACGCAGGTGGCGCGCATCGTTCAGCGCCTGGGACTGTGAGCGCAGGCTGATGGCTCCGCCATCAGCTGCGCGCAGGTGCCCCCTTCTAAGCCCCCTGGAGCAATAACGCCGCCGCCAGCGCCAGCAGTTGCTGGGGGCCCTAGTCCCAAATCTGCGATAACGAACGGTCTAGTTTTCAAATGTAGTGATTGCCACGCTAAGATATTAGAAAGCTCTGCAATTATGAACTATTTGCAACTGCGCGAGGACTACAAAATTGCTCTTGGCCGCTGGGAGCAATGCGCTAATCGCCTGTGCGAGCTAATGCACTGCGACTTCGGCACCCTGGAACAGGCCCTGCTGGAACAGGGCGGCCGCCATCGGGAACTGGTGCAGCAATACGCCCGCCTAGGCATTGCCCTAGATAAGGCAAACGACCGCTGGGACACCGCCCAGATGCTGCAGGCCCGCGCCACTGCCGCCGCCGGCCAGCTAAACCGCGACCTCCATCTCATTGATTGCTAATTATGAAACGACTCACAAATCGCCGCCCCAACCCAATCGCCGCCAGAGTGGCCCCGCCCGTTGGCCAGGCCCTGCCCACCGATTGGAGCCAGCAGGCCGTTAATCATGGCGGCACCTTTGACCGTCGCGACCTCTCGCAGATGTGGCGGGAGCCGCAGTGGAGCGCCAAGACAAACAGCGCCACCGCCGAAAACATCATCCAAGGCGCAAGGCTAAGTAAGTGAGCGAGCCCTACGCCAGCGACTGGGAATACATCATCGGGAGAAAACTCCGCTAGACTAATGTAGTCGAACTGGTTTTTTGCAGCGGTTCGTACGTTTCCTCAATATGAGTACAGGGCGGAATTAACGTAACCGCCCCTTTTTTCAATTTCCCATGTAGTCATGAAAGCAATTCCCAACGCCCGTATTTATTCCCCCACCAGCGTGCGGTTCACGCCCTCCGAGCTGTTGGAAGTGGCGCAGGCCTGCGATTCCCTAAAGGTCTCCCGCTCCACCTTGTTGCGCCGGGGCGCCTTAACGGTCGCCCGTGAGCTGCAGGGCGCCTTGCCGCGCTGACCCCCAGCCGATACAACACCCCTAATCAGCCGCAATCCCGCGGCCCCCCTTGATAGCTCCGAGAACGGCAGGGACGAACACTCCCGCAGCCCCTCAAAAGCGAAAACCCCCGGAGGTGAGATTCCGGGGGTCTTCAAGGACAAGGCGCTTACGACGCCAGATCCCGACAAATGTCTGAACGCATTATGGCCCCTAGTGGGGGCCCCCAGCAAGAAATTGCTGCAACCATTCTATCTACCAAAACCCAGCCGCCACGGCATCTAAGCCCTAGCCATTGGGCTGAGCTGACCGAAGAAAGCGGAATAACACCAGCAATAGCGTCCAGCAACTTCCGCTCATTTGGCGGCGCTGGCTTCGCCGATCCTGAAAACGAGCGGCAGGTGCTGCTGGCCGAGGCCTTCGCCCTGGGCAACCAGCAGCCAGGCCACTCCTACCAGCGGCGGATGAAGCTGCAGTGGAAGTACGGCCACCTAGATGGCGGCGGCTGGCGCTTCATCGGCTCCGCCCTGCCTGGCTTCGCCGCTACGCCCCGCTGGAAGCCTGACGAGCCCCGCATCAGCGGCAATGGGAGGCCGATTAAATACGAATCACAGCCTGGCCGCAGGCCTGGCCTGTTGCTCCCGCAGGTGCCCGTAACGGTCTGGAAGCTGGTGGCCGAGCGCCACGGCCTGCCGATGCCTGCTGATCGCAGCGCAGGTTTTTGGGCCTGGGCACTAGCCACCCCCGAGTTGCCGATCACTATTTGTGAGGGCGAGAAAAAAAGCTGTGCCCTGCTGGGCCTGGGCCTGGCTGCAGTGGGCCTGGCTGGTTCGGAGATGGGCCGCATGGTGCTGGCCCGCGATGCCAAAGGCCGCGCCTGTGATGAAGCCCTGGTGCCCGAGCTGGCCGCCCTGGCTGCTGGTGGCCGCCGCCTGCTGATCTGTTTTGATGCCGATCCAAAGCCCAGCACTGCCCGCAAGGTGGAGGGCGCCGCCGTGCGCCTGGGTCACCTGCTGGTGAAGGCTGGCGCTGAAGTGCGGGTGGCGCGCCTGCCGCTGCTCGATGGGGCGAAGTGTGGCCCCGACGACCTGCTGGTGGCCCTGGGTGCCGATGCACTACTGGAGGCCCTGGCCGATGGCCTGGCCCTGGCCGAGCTGGCCTGGGAGCGCCGCTACTGGGCGGAGCGCCGCATAGAAGCCACCACCTGCGCGCAGCTGCGCGTGGGTGGTGGCTTTAAGGAACTGGTGAAGGCCCTGCAGCAGGCCACTGCAGCGATTGTTGGCATAAGGGCGCCGAAGGGCTTCGGGAAGACAAAAGCCCTAGAGCAGGCCCTGGCTGATTGCCCGCAGGTGCTGGCCGTCACCCATCGCCGAAGCCTGGGCGCTGCCATGGCCAGCCGCCTGGGACTGATTTGGCGCAATGACACCGACACCGCCCTGGGTCACACCCTGCTGGCTGATGGCGAAGTGATCGAAGGCCTGCCGAGCCGCTACTGCCTGTGCGCCGACAGCCTGCTGGCCATTAAGCCCGAAGCCTTTAGGGGCGCCGTGCTGGTGCTCGATGAAGCCGAGCAGCTACTGGCCCACCTGCTGACCTCCAGCACCTGCCGCGAGCAGCGGGGGCTACTAATCCAACGGCTGCAGGCCATCGTGGCCAACGCTTCGCAAGTGATCGCGCTCGATGCCGATCTGAGCGACAGCACTTTGCAATGGCTGCAGCAGGCCCGAGCTGGTGGCAGGGCCACCAGCTGCGCGCAGGAGGTGGCCCTGCTGGTGGCCGAGGGCACCCCCCAAGGCTGGCCTATCTATTGGTACGAAGAAAGCGCCGAGCAGTTGGAGCAGGCCCTACTGGTGGCCGCAGCTAAGGCGCCTGTATTTGTCACCACCGACAGCCGCGAGCGAGCAGCCGCCCTCCACCAGTTGCTCCAGCACCACCTGCCCGAAGCCAAGGGCCTACTCATCACCAGCGCCACCAGCAGCACCCCCGAGGTGCAGCAATGGCTGGCGAAGCTGACTAACGAGCAGGCCCTGGTGGCTGGGGGCATCCGTTGGGTGGTGGCCAGCCCCTCCATCAGCAGCGGCCTGTCCATTCAGCACCTCCACTTCAGGAGCGTGTTTGGCGTATTTGGCGCTGGAAGTTTTGACGATGGCGAAGCCCTGCAGGCCCTGGCCCGCATCAGGCAAGGCGTGGCCCGCCACATCTGGGTGAAGCCCGTTGTCAGGCCCCAGCAGCCCCCGTTGAGCGGAGCCTGGTGGCCCGTACAGGCCGAAGGTGACCTGCGCCAGCGATGGAACCATCAGGCCGCCCTGCTGCGCCAGCAGCTCCAACCCGATCTGCTGCTGGAGCCCAGCCCTGGCTCTGCTGCTGAAGCCCTGGCCGCCACCTGCCGCCTGTGGGCCGACCTCACCAGCCGCCGCAACTACAGCCACAGCCACCTGCGCGCCTTCATCAAGGCCCGCCTACGGGCCGAAGGCCACCAGCTACTGCCCCCCGCTGGAACCATCAGCCAGCCCGAAGCCGCCGAGCTGAAGCTGCTCAAAAGCCAGCTAAAGGGCGACCGCCAGCAGGCCCACGCTGAAGCTGTGGCCAGCGCGCCGATCATCAGCGCCGCTGAAGCTGACCGCCAGCGCCGCCTGCAGCAACACAGCCCAGCCCTGCAGCGCCGCGCCCTAGTGGAGCGCCTGGCCCTGGTGGATCCTGAAGCCCTTACGCCCGCGATGGTGGTCTGGGCCGAGCGGTGGGCTGGAGCAGCCGAGCGCCTGGCCTGCCTGCTGGAGCCCAGCTTGGCCCTGGTGCTCGATGCAAAGCGCCTGGCCGCCACCACTCCTAAGGGCGAAGCCCCCCTGCCCTGGGATCAATCATTCAGGGCCCAGCGCCAGCAGGTGGCCGAAGCCATTGGCCTGGCCAGCTTCATCGAGCAATTCCCGCTGGGAGGCAATAGCTGGAGCGGCGCCACCCCTGAGCTGATAGAGCTGGCCGCTAAGGCCCGCCGCTACGCCAAGGCCATCGAGCAGGGCCTGGCCATCCGCATCAGGGCCAACGACACCGACACCGCCCTGGTGGGAGCCCTGCTGCTCAGCTATGGCATTACCACCACCAGCCAGCGCAGTGGCTCCAACGCCCGCAACTACGGGGCCGATGCCGAGCAGCTCCAGCTACTGCGGGAAGCTGCAGAGCGCCTGCAGCGTAAGGGCTTAGGGCTTGCTCCACCTAGTGCTGTTTTGGAGGGCTTCGCTAATAAAACAGCCTGTGGTGGAGCACCCCCCGCAGAGCTGGCCAACCCGTGGCGGGCGGCGGCGGCTGGCGGTTCAATTGGTCTAGATGCCCAACTAGATGATGCGCCGCAGCCAACTAGCCATCAATTGCCCCTCGCCATTGCTGGAGCGCCTGCGCACCACAGCCAAACAGCAGGGGACAACAGCCACCGCGCTGGTGCTGGAGTGGATCACAGCAGGGCTAGATGGAGGTCTAGGCAGATCTAGCCCGCCTAGCTCAGATCTAGAAGCCCGCCTAGATGCCTTGGAGCGCCGTCTAGATGGTCTACCCGCATCCCCCATTCGAGCGATGCCGCCATCCCCCAAGCAGGGGCCAACGCCTAAGCCAGCTCCAACTGCGCAGAGTTGCGCAGTTGGAGCTGCTGGCGGGGCGATCACCACCGCAGAGCTG
>NZ_JAGQCP010000009.1:0-71300 GCF_024346255.1 Cyanobium sp. BA5m-10
CTCCCAGGAGCCAGCAGAGCGCACCGCCGCCCTCTATGGCGCCACCGTGCTGGCCATGGGCCAGGCACCGCTTGGGCTCTGGCACCTGCAGGGCTCCATGCAGGTGCTCAGCCAGCAGCTGGAGCAGTCCCTAGCGGCCGGCGGCGGCCAGCTGCGACTGCGCCACCGGGTTGGCAGCCTGGAGCGCAGCAACGAGCCTGGAGGCGGCGCGGGCTGGCGGGTACGGGGCGAGCGCTTCGAACGGCAGGCCGCCGATGTGGTGCTGGCGCTGCCGGTGCAGAGCCTGCCCGATCTGCTGGGCAAGCAGCTGCCCGCGGGCTACCGGCAACGGCTGGCCCAGCTCCCCGATCCCTCCGGCGCGTTGGTGTTCTATGGCGCAGTGGAGCGAGCCCTGCTGCCTGCCAACTGCCACTCCCACCTACAACTCGATTGGGCCGATCCGGGCACCTTGTTTGTGTCGGTGAGCCACGAGGGCGACGGCCGGGCGCCGGCGGGCCTGGCCACGGTGATCGCCAGCGTGTTCACACCAGCGAGGCCCTGGTTTGGCCTCGAAGCCACCGCCTACGAACAAGCCAAGGCGGAAGCGCTGGCCGCCATACAGCGGGGATTGGAGTCGCTGCTGGGCATCAGCCCAGCACAGTGGCGCCACGCTGAGCTAGCCACACCCAGGGGTTTTGAGCGCTGGACCGGGCGGCCCTTTGGCTTTGTGGGCGGCCTGGGACAGCACCCCAGCCGCTTCGGGCCCTTCGGCCTGGCGAGCCGCACCCCCCTACCGAGCCTGTGGCTGTGCGGCGATTCGATCCACCCCGGCGAGGGCACCGCCGCCGTGGGCCTATCAGCCCTGATGGCCTGCCGGCAGCTGCTGGCAGAGCGGGGCCAATCCCTGAACCTCAGCGACCTGAACACATAGCCGTGTCAGGGGGATCAGAGAAACTGCGGCCGCAACTCCTGGCTGCGATCGAGCTCCTGCCGCAAGCCCAGCCAATCCCCCTGGCTCACCTGCTGCTCGAGGGCTTCCAGCTGCTGCCGGTAGAGCGCCAGCGCCACCAGCAGCGCCTCGCGGTTGCAGCGGGCCATCAGGGTGCCCAACTCCGGATTGCCGCCGCCCACCCGGCTGGTGTCGGCAAAACCGCTTGAAGCTAGGGCGCGCACTAGGCCAGCTAGATCCCCGGCGCCCGCAGCGCCCGCCCGATCAGCCGTCTGCAGCAGGGCGGCACCCACCAACACCGGCAGGTGGGAGATCAGCGCCACCGCTTGGTCGTGCTCAGCGGCGCCGCAACTGAGCCAGTGGGCCCCCACAGCCTGGGCCAAGCCCTGAACCAACGCCAGCGCCTGCGGATCAGTGGCGGCAGAGGGGGTCGCCACCCAAGGGCGCCCGCGAAACAACCCCTGCCGCCCCGCCTCAACGCCCGCCTCAGCCGTACCGGCCATCGGATGACTGGCGACAAAACGGGGATGCAGGCCCTGCCAGAGCTCCAGCACCGGCGCCTTCACCGAACCCACATCGGTGATCACCGCCTGGGGTGGCAACGCCGCCAGCAACTCCTGCGTCGGCTCCAGCAGCCGGTCTAGGGGCAGGGCCAGCACCACCAGGCTGCAGCCGGCCAGCACGGCGGGGTTGGTGCCCACCTCTGTGGCCAGGAACCGCTGCCGGGCTCGCTCGGCGGTGGCATCACGGTGCACTAGAGCGCGCACCTCCACGCCTTGGTGCTGCAAATCCAGGCCCAGGGAGCCACCAATCAATCCCAAGCCCACGATCCCCACGGGCCCCTGCCGCCACGGATTGGCGGTGCTGCGAGCACGAGCCTGGGGGCTGGGCAGGGAATCGGGAGTCATCTGGGGGCAGGAGCCATGCCGCCAGCTTCCTACGCTTTTGATCTGTTGGCTGGCTGGGAATGCTCGAAGCCCGCGCCCATCAGCAACTCAAGGACCTATTGCGCCAGGAGGGCAGTGCTCCCTGGCCCCACCACCTCAGCCTCAGCCGCTTGGTGGCCCGCAGCCTGCGCCGCGGCGACCACACCCTGGTGCGACTAGCACCAGGCAGCGAGCCCAGCTGGTGGATCAGCCTGCTGGTGCCCCTGGCCCTAAGCGAGTGCCCCCTGGCAATAGTGGTGGGCGAGGCCCAACGCCAACGGCTGCTACAGGTGGAGCTGCCCAGGCTGGCAAAGGCCGAACCAAGCATGGCCCTGCCCTGCTTCGAGGGCGACCAAGCACCAGAAGCTGCCCGCGTCTGGCTGCTTAGCCATCAGCAGCTGGTCGCGGCCTGGCAAAAGGGGGGGCTGGGGGAGCGCCAACTGGTGATCCCGGAGGCGGAACAGCTCGACGCCCTGCTGCGCCAAGCCCTGGAGGTGGTGGTCACACACCAGCACTGGGATCAACTGCGGCGGGCCCAGCCCGCGGCCGAGTCCAGCCTGCTGAGCCTGCACCAACGGCTCAATCGCAGGGTGCTCAGCGCCCCCCGCCGTCCCAACCAGCTGGTGGCCTTGGCCCCAGACGACGAAGCCCCCCTGCGCCATCTGCTGCAGCTGCTAAGCCCCCTACCCGCGCCATGGCCCGACTGGCTGGCCGCCAAGGGCGACGGCTGGACCAGCTGGGCCCAGCTGAATCCCCAACTGCTGCAATGGCAACTGCACCGCCACCCCCTCGAGCCCTTGGCGGTGCTGCGCGGTCTGCTGGAGGGGCGGGGTGCGGTGCTGCTGGGCCAACTTGCGCCGGGGAGTGAATTGGGGCTCCAGCCGGATGTGGAGCTGAATCTCGGCGATGCACCCCTTGCCGACCCCCTGCCCCTATTTGCGCCGCTGCGCCAACCGCTGCCGAATAGCCCGAACTACGGACAGCACCTGCTCGAGCAAAGCCGGCGCCTGATCCTTGGCCAAGCTGGGCTAACGGTCGTGCTGATCGATGACGAAGCCCTGCGATTAGGACTGACCAGTGGGCTGGCAGCGGAATTCGGCAGTCGCGTAGGGCACGAGAGCACCGCGCCCGAGAGCAATGGGGTGATTTGTGGCCGCTGGTGCTGGTGGCTCGAGCAGCAGGCCCGGTTGCCGCTGCCAAGCCAGATCGTGATCGCCCTGCTGCCGATCGCCAGCCTCGAAGATCCACTCACCGCTGCGCGAGTAATGGCCCTGCGCCAGGAGGGCCGCGATTGGTTCCGAGAGGGCCTGCTGCCAGATGCCCTAACCCGTTTGCAGCTCGGTGTAGCGGGGCTTAGGCGCGAGGGCGCTGGCCGACTGGCCGTACTGGATGGGCGGCTGCGGGGGCGGAGCTGGGGCCGCCAGGTGCTTGCGGCCCTGGAACCCTGGATCAACCTGACCCGCTTACTGCCTCACTGACGTGGGATCCTGACTTCACCATCCAAGTAGCGGAGCCATGGGGGAAGCCAAGCGTCGCAGCATTCAGGGTCTGCCACCCAAGCTGGTTAAGCCAAAACGGCCAAAAGAAATTGACACCTCGCCACGCGTCGCAGCCTGGCTGCCCCTGACGCGCAACCAGGCTGATCGCTTCGTCACCCTCACCACCAAAGGGGCCTGGATAGGCATCGGCGCCCTGGTGGTGTTCTGGCTGACGGTGCGTTTTGTCGGCCCCGCAGCCGGCTGGTGGAACCTGTCCGACGGCTGACCCGCGAAATCCTGAAGAAAAGATTAGGATCTTTTGAATCCGTCTGGTCGTCGTGTTCCCACGCTTAGCCGAGCAGTACAGATCTGTGGTGTACGACCTGGTGATGAGTCTTCAGGCTCTCGCCAAAAGCCTTCAAGACCGAGGCATTGCTGCCACCTGCTACGTCTGCGGTGATGGCCGGGACGGTCACGGGGCCTCCTTCGTCGCCAACCTCGACGCGAACCACATGGTGCGGTTTTTAGTTTCCGATTTCGGCATCAGCTGGGTGGAATCCCGCGATGGCCACGAACTGGTGAAGCTAGAAGGAGCCGAAGCCATCCAGGAGCTACAGCGAGTAGCCCAAGTGCTCCAAAGCCCCGTGGCAGCAAAGGGATCGCGAGCTCAATCGCCAGCCAACCCGCCTAACCCCAACCAGCTCAAGGGAGCATTCACGCTCCCTTGAGCTGGGACAAGCAGCTCAGCTAGTCACCAGCAACTCTTCGAGGCCATCGCCCGCTTCAGCGAGCCCTGATGATGCAACAGCCGCCTTAGCAGCCGCGGCCAGGGGCTTCATGGAATTGGCGGTGACCTCTGAGCCCTCCTTCAGCTTTTGCCGAGTGAGTTGCTCAATCACCTCAGCCTGGGCTGGGTTTTGCTCCAACCAGGTGATCGTGTTGTCCCGGCCCTGACCAATGTTGTCGCCCTCGTAGCTGTACCAGGCACCTTTGCGGATCACCACACCGGTCTCCTCGGCCAAGTCGAGCAAACAGCCAAGGGTGCTGATGCCACGGCCAAACAGGATGTCGAATTCGGCGATCCGGAAGGGCGGGGCGACTTTGTTTTTTGCCACCTTCACCTTGGCGCGGATGCCGTACTCCTCGGTGCCCCGCTTGAGGGTCTGAATCCGGCGAATGTCCAAGCGCACCGATGCATAAAACTTGAGGGCGTTACCACCGGTGGTGGTTTCCGGATTGCCGTAGGTGACACCGATCTTCTGGCGCAGCTGGTTGAGGAAGATCACGGTGCAGCCGGATTTACCTATGTTGCCGGTGATCTTGCGCATGGCCTGGCTCATTAGGCGAGCCTGGGCACCCACAGCCAGGTCCCCCATTTCACCTTCAATTTCAGCGCGGGGGGTCAAGGCCGCCACCGAGTCGATCACCACGATGTCCACGGCCGCTGAACGCACCAGCTGGTCGACGATCTCCAAAGCCATCTCACCGGTATCCGGTTGGGAGACCAGCAGGTTTTCAATGTCAACGCCAAGGGCCGCTGCATAGACGGGGTCGAGGGCATGCTCCGCATCCACAAAAGCGGCCACACCACCTCGCTTCTGCACCTCAGCAATGGCATGCAGGGTGAGGGTGGTCTTACCGGAACTCTCCGGCCCATAGACCTCAACTACGCGACCCTTGGGATAGCCCCCACCCAAGGCCAGATCCAGGGTGAGGGCCCCAGTGCCGATGGTTTCCACCCGCATGCGGGAGGCATCCCCCAGGCGCATGATCGAACCCTTGCCGAAATTGCGCTCGATCTGATTCAAGACAAGCCCCAAGGCCTTGTCGCGCTCGGCTGCTGCCCGGCTATCGGCAGTCGAATTATTAGATGAAGAGGCCGTAGCCGCAGAATTAGTAGCTGAAGAGGCGGTAGCTGCAGAAGAGGCAGAAGCCGAAGCAGAACTGGCTGAGGCGCGGGAAGCAGGGGGCACGGAAGGGCTGGAGGAGGAGTTAGGGGTAGCGGGCATAACAGCAATCAAATGCGAAGGAACAGGCCGCAAAGACGCAAAGCAGGGCGGGGAGCTAGCCGTAAATCGGCATGACCCGCAGGCACGACCTCCAGGCAAACCCGAAGACGGCCATCCTGCGGCCTCTAAGCAGCTAGTGCCCCTAAAGCGGGCCGGCGTATCAATTGCTAATAGTACGAGCGTACTCTAGCTCACTGGGGCCATTGCGCCAGGGGGGCAGCAAATAGCTCCGGCGTCAGCCAGCCGATGCCAGCCGGCAAAGCCTCAGCGTCCTGGGGACCCAAGTACCCCCAACTCACCAAAAAACAACGGACCGATGCCAAGCGGGAATCGGCCCGCACCGTTGCCAGCGTGGGGCGTCTGTCTTCAACAAACCAGAGCGGGCGCCCCTGATCCAGCAGCTGGTGCAGCACCTCGGGCTTGCTGCCGTGCTCGTGGCCATAAAGGGCGGAAGGCTCTAGAGCCGCAGCCGCCAACAGCCTGGCCGCAAAAGCGGCGCCCTTGGTGGTGAGAACCACCCAGTCGGCCCCTTCCTGCCCCAAGCGCTGTAATCGCTCCTTCACCCCCGGGTAAAACCTGTGGCGGGAAAGCCAGGCAGCAGGCGCTTCAGCGATGGCGGCATTGCGGACCTGCTCGAGCTGGCGCTGCAGCCGCTCCGGCTGCCACCCCCAACGAGCCAGAGCGGCAGGCAAGGCCCCGTCGTAATCGGCCAGCAACTCCTCCAAGTTGAGATCCGGGCGGCCCAACTCCGCTGCAATCAGCACCATCTCCCAACCCTTGTGAATCAGGGGCCGCAAGCTGGTGAAACCTGCCGGTGCCTGCTCGGGGAGCACCAGCTCTGGAGCCAGCTGCAGGGCCGCCGCCCGGGCCGACCACCAGTATTCGGGCATGCCATCCATCAACACCCCGTCGAAATCAAAAACGATCAAGGGGCCAGATTTAGCCCAAAAGCCAGTCGCAGCAGGGGGAGCGAAAGACATGGATCAAAACTGGGTCGCTAGGATTCGAACCTAGGAATGGCGGTACCAAAAACCGCTGCCTTACCGCTTGGCGACGACCCAATGGCGCTCTGAAAGAGCTTGAACCAAACCTAACGGATGGGCTCAACCGGAATTTCCGGGTACCAAGATAGTTACCCATAGCGCCCGGTCCTTCGTCAACCGCCGCAGCCACCGGCTCCTAGCTCAGACAGGAAATAGCCGCAGTCGCTGCTCCACACCGCGACCAAACACAGCGGTGCGTAGCCGGTAGCGATCAGCCAATTCCGCCTGCATCAGTCTCACCCTCTCGCTGCGGGGCAGCAGCTCTACGGGCTGGCCGTGGGGCAACACCACCTGTTCAACCGCCAGCCGGCATTCCTCAAGCCCGGCGAGTGCGTCATCGGCCTGGGCGCTGCAGGCAGCCACTGCGACTGGATCCTTTTGCGCCTGTCCCTCACGATGACGCTGGAGCAGCCGCTCTAGGGCGCGCTGCAGCTGGGGCGGGGCCGCCGACTTCAGGACCAAAATCGGCAGGCCCAGGTCCTGAGCCTGACGGCGCACATGGGGATCACTGCCGAGATGTTGGCGCAGGCTGAGTACCGCGTCAGCCAGCTCGACACTGCCCACCAGCTCCACTGGCAACTGACGGGCCCGCACCACCTGCTCCAGCGGCCCCAGGCTGAGGCCCGCTCCGTACACCCGCAACATCGCTGCCGCGGCTTCAACCGCTGGGAGCTCTGACGCCGCGTCAGCGTCCTCCAACTCGGGCAGGGGTGCGGCGGCCAGCCGTGGTCGCCCATGGGGCCGCGGCGCCACCGCCTCCCTGGCAGCCGGGGCAGGCGCTGACTCAAGTTGCCGCTGCAGCTGCCCATCGGCGCCGAGCTCCCGAATCTCGGGGCGCCCCACCTGGCCCCGCAGCAGCATGTCCACCGTGCGGGCCACGTCCCTGTGCACATGCCAACGATGGCGGCTGTGCATCTCAACCGCCATGGCAAAAGTGGGCTCGGCAGCCCTCTCCAACACGGTTTTCTGCGTGCGACGGCGGCGGGCCTCCTCATCGCCGAGCGTCACCGCCTGAATGCCACCCACCAAATCGGAGAGGGTGGGATTTTTAATCAAGTTTTCGATGGCATTGCCATGGGCCGTGGCCACGAGCATCACGCCACGCTCGGCAATGGTGCGAGCCGCCTGGGCTTCAAGCTCGGTGCCGATCTCGTCAATAACGATCACCTCGGGCATGTGGTTTTCCACGGCCTCGATCATCACCTGGTGCTGAAGCTCCGGCCGGGCTACCTGCATGCGCCGGGCGCCGCCGATGGCGGGATGGGGAATGTCGCCATCCCCAGCGATTTCATTGCTGGTGTCAATCACCACTACCCGCTTGCCCAGGTCATCGGCCAACACCCGGGCGATCTCGCGCAGGGCGGTGGTCTTGCCCACACCAGGGCGCCCCATCAACAGCAGCGACTCGCCGGCATCGAGCAGGTCGCGCACCATGGCCACTGTGCCAAACACTGCTCTGCCCACCCGGCAGGTGAGTCCCACGATCGTGCCGGTGCGGTTGCGGATCGCACTGATGCGATGCAGGGTGCGCTCAATGCCGGCACGGTTGTCGCCGCCGAAGCTGCCTAATCTCTCCACCACTGCAGCCAGGTCGGCGCGCTCCAGGGGCTGATTGCCCAGGGCGCTTACCTGGCCCGGGTAGCGGGCCTCGGGCACCCGGCCCAGGTCGAGCACAACCTCCAGTAACTGCTCACGCGACTCGGCGGTCGCCAAGGCCGCCTGCACCACCTCAGGCAGCAGGGCCAGCAGGCGATCGAGGTCGTCGGTGACGCGCTGGGGGGCGATCAAAGCAGGGCTGGACACCGAATCGCAAGGCACTAGGTACGTTCTAGCCAGGGATTAACAAGCTCCCGAGCCAGCCCCAGGGCAAGGGGGAAAAGCTCGGCATCGGCCAGCAAAGAGCGTCCCCGCCCCTGGGCCTCTAATAGCAGGGGCTGCAACAGTCGGCGAGCCACGCCACCAAAGGCGACGCCAGCGATTCGATGCTGCAAGGGATAGCTCGTCAACTGAGGCAGCGTGTGAGCGTTGGTGCCCCCAGCCAGCTGCACGGGGCCGGGGGGAGCCTGGGGGAGCACGGCCGCAACCAACTTGACGGCCGCTCGAGCCGTACCCGCCCCCACATCACCACTCATCGGCCGGCCATCGAGCTGCCAGAGGGGACGAAAGCCGGCGCCGCGCAGCAGGCTGAAGCGCTGCCATAGCTCCGCCACCAACGCAGAGGGCGACTGGGCTGTGCCCTCAAGACCCGCACTCACCGCCAGCCGCTGCAGCTGCACGCCACTGGCCCGCAGCTGGCCAACCCGCTCTGCAAAGGCCACGCCGCGACCGGGGTGGGTGTGGAGTTCCACCGCATCAGGGCGCAACTCCGCAAGCAGGGGAGGCACATCCGCCCCTGCCAGCACCTGACTCCGCTCCTCAATCATTCCGTGGGGGCAGGCAGGCAGGCAGCGGCCACAGCCATAGCAGCGCTCCGCCAACACTCCTGGAGCGCCAGTAGCAGCAAGCCCGATGGCCAAGGCAGGACAAACCCGCTCACAGGGGCGGGGGCAGACCGGCGGGCAGCAGGCGGGGTCGAACCAAGCCTTACGGAAATGGGGATCGTCGCCATCGCTGAGGCTCAACATCAGCCAGGGGCGACTGGCGCCACGGGCTTCAGCCCAATCAATCCCGCGGCGGATCGCGGCCACTACAGCCGCATCTACCGCGCCATCTATGCAGTGCACCCCGGCCAGAGAAAAAATGCCGCAGAGGTCTTCGATCCCAGCCAGATCCTGGTTGCTAGCCCCACAGATCAACTTGACCCAGCGGCCTAAGGCGAGAGCCTCCTCAGGCGTCAAGCAGCTGCTCAAGGGGCTGCCAGCGCAGTTCACGGGAACCGCCCATCTCCACCACAAGCTTGAGGCGAGGCTCACGCTGGCAGAGAGAGATCAGGGACCCCAATTCAGCCTGAGACAGAACCTGACCCTCCAACAACCAAAGCAGGATGGGCTGTGTGCCCTCGAGCAAAGCCCCCAATTGGGGCATCACCCGCTGCACCTCGCCCACAGCTGCACCCCTGCCCACGCTCTGGTGACCCAGGTGGGGCGGACGCACACCGTGCAACTGCAAAAGAAAGGCCTCAGGATCACCAAGCCCCCGCGCCGATGTGAGCTGGGCGCGATAACCAACAGCCCGCATCCGGCGCATCAAGCGGGTCTCTGCGCCACCCTCAAGGGGTGCAAATAGGGCCAGAGCACCAGCGCGCTCAAGGTCCTGGCGGAAACCGCGACCGGAGAGCAGCAGGGGCATTACGGGTAATTGCTAGCTACACACCACTTTGACAGCCCAAGCAGGGTTAGGCGGTGGGGTATGTTCATCAACTGTGCCATTGATATGTGCCCGACCGCTAGCCGGGCCTCCAGATCACGGCACACGATCACCAGTGGTGGTGATCGTCCTCGGCCAGCACGGTTCCAGCAGCTTTAAAAGTTTGCAGGTCCCGTCGGGAAACTGCCAGAACGCACTGATCTCAAGTCTGTTGAGTCCAGTCCGGTTCCGATAAGTCCCAGCCGCGCTGATCCGAATCAGATCAGCCTCGCTAGCCCTTGGAAATCGCAACCCGTTGATGGAGGCCCAGGCTTCCGCGGCGAAGAGCGGCCCCTCGGCCGAGCCAGGCAACATTCTGACCGCTTCAGTTTCACCGTCGTGCATGAGGCCCTTGCTCACTGCGCCCGGTGGTCCAGCTGGCGTTGTTTCCCCTCCTATGTCTATCGGCATTCTTGGGAAGAAATTGGGCATGTCCCAGTTCTTCAACGACGAGGGCAAGTCCATCCCGGTCACCTTGATCGAGGCGGGTCCTTGCCGCATCACCCAACTCAAAAGCACCAGCACCGACGGCTACAACGCCGTTCAGCTTGGTTTTGGCGACATTCGCGAAAAGCTCGTGAACAAGCCAGCCAAGGGGCACCTAGCCAAATCTGGTGATGAGGTCCTGCGCCACCTGAAGGAATATCGGGTTGACAGCGTGGATGGCCTTGAGCTGGGTGGCTCCATCTCCGTGACGGCCTTTGAGCCTGGTCAAAAGGTTGATGTGAGCGGCGACACCATGGGCCGTGGCTTTTCCGGCCTCCAAAAGCGCCACGGCTTCAGCCGGGGCCCCATGACCCACGGTTCCAAGAACCACCGAGAGCCTGGCTCGATCGGCGCCGGCACCACGCCGGGCCGCGTCTACCCCGGCAAGCGCATGGCGGGCCGCTACGGCGGCAAACAAATCACCACCCGCGGCCTCGTCATCCTCAAAGTGGATGTGGAGCGCAACTTGCTGGTAGTGAAGGGTTCGGTGCCCGGCAAGCCTGGCGCCCTGCTCAACATCCGCCCGGCGAACCGGGTGGGCGCCAAAGCCGGGAACTGAGGAGAAAACCAATGGCTAATTGTGTAATTCGCGACTGGCAAGGCAAGGAGGCCGGCAAGGCTGCCCTTGAACTCAAAGTCGCTAAGGAATCGTCTGCCACAGACTTGGTGCATCGCGCCGTGGTGCGTCAGCTGGCAAACGCCCGTCAGGGCACGGCCAGCACGCTTACCCGCGCTGAAGTAGCCGGTGGCGGCCGCAAGCCCTACAAGCAAAAGGGCACAGGTCGGGCCCGCCAAGGCTCGATTCGAACCCCCCTCCGCCCCGGCGGTGGTGTGGTGTTTGGTCCCAAGCCCCGCAGCTACACCCTGGCGATGAACCGCAAGGAGCGTCGCCTGGCCCTGCGCACCGCGTTGATGAGTCGCATCAACGACATCACCGTTGTCAAGGGCTTTGGCGTTGGGCTCGATACCCCCAAAACCAAGGAAATCACCGCCGGTCTCGGCCGGCTTGGTATCGAAGCCGGCACCAAGGTGCTGGTGGTGCTCGACGGAGCCTCCGAGGCAGTGCGCCGCTCGGTGCGCAACCTCGAGAAGGTCAAGCTGATCGCTGCGGATCAGCTCAACGTGTTTGATTTGCTCCACGCCAACAAGTTGGTGGTGAGCGAGGAAGCACTCGCGAAGATTCAGGAGGTCTACGGCGATGGCTGAACGTTTTTCGAGCCGGCTTGCGGATGTGATCCGTCGGCCGCTGATCACCGAGAAGGCCACCCGGGCCCTCGAGCAGAACCAGTACACCTTTGAGGTGGACCATCGGGCTGCAAAACCCGACATCAAGGCTGCCGTTGAACAGCTGTTCGACGTCAAAGTCATCGGCATCAGCACCATGAATCCCCCTCGCCGCTCCAGGCGGGTGGGCCGCTTCGCCGGCAAACGTGCCCAAGTGAAGAAAGCAGTGGTGCGCCTCGCCGAAGGCAATGCCATCCAGCTGTTCCCTGAGTCCTGAGGGGTCTGAAAAGAAATGGCTATCCGTAAATACCGACCCATCACCCCCGGCACCCGTACCCGTGTCGCCAGTGACTTCTCCGAAGTAACTGGCCGCGAACGGGAGCGAGGCTTGGTGGTCGCCAAACACCGCCGCAAAGGCCGCAACAACCGTGGCGTGATCACCTGCCGCCACCGCGGCGGTGGTCACAAGCGCCTCTACCGCATCGTCGACTTCCGCCGCGACAAGCTGGGAGTCGTCGCCAAAGTGGCGGCCATTCACTACGACCCGCACCGCAACGCCCGCCTAGCGCTGCTCTTCTACGTCGATGGCGAGAAGCGCTACATCCTTGCTCCGGCTGGCATTGAGATCGGACAGCAAGTGATCTCCGGACCCGAGTCGCCGATTGAAACGGGGAATGCCCTGCCTCTTTCTGCCATCCCCCTCGGCTCCAGCGTCCACAACGTCGAGCTCTATGCCGGTCGGGGCGGCCAGATGGTCCGCACGGCTGGTGCCAGTGCCCAAGTGGTTGCCAAAGAGGGCGACTACGTAGCCCTCAAGCTGCCTTCCACCGAGGTGCGCCTTGTGCGCCGCGAGTGCTACGCCACCCTAGGTGAAGTTGGCAACTCCGAAGTACGCAACACCAGCCTGGGCAAGGCTGGTCGCAAGCGCTGGCTTGGTCGCCGGCCTGAAGTGCGTGGATCGGTGATGAACCCCTGCGACCACCCTCACGGTGGTGGTGAGGGCCGCGCCCCGATCGGACGCTCTGGTCCGGTCACCCCCTGGGGCAAGCCTGCCCTTGGCTACAAAACCCGTAAGCGGAACAAACCCAGCAATCGGTTTGTGCTCCGGAAACGTCGCCGTACCTCCAAACGGAGCCGTGGCGGACGCGATTCCTGATGATCAACACCGCTTTGCTGTTCGCTTAATCAACCATGGGACGTTCGCTCAAAAAAGGACCGTTTGTTGCCGACAGCCTGCTTCGCAAGGTTGAAAAGCAAAACGGCGCAGATGACAAGTCCGTGATCAAAACCTGGTCACGTGCTTCCACCATCCTGCCGATGATGATCGGCCACACCATTGCCGTTCACAACGGCAAATCCCATGTTCCCGTCTACGTGACGGAACAGATGGTGGGCCACAAACTCGGGGAATTTGCCCCCACCCGCACCTTCCGGGGCCACATCAAGGATAAGAAAGGAGGCCGCTGACGCTATGGCAAACACACCTTCCAACCAGGCTCTCGCCCACGGCCGCTTCATCCGCGGTTCCGTATCCAAGGTGCGACGAGTTCTCGACCAGATCCGTGGCCGCAGCTATCGCGAGGCCCTGATCATGCTCGAGTTCATGCCTTACCGCTCAACCGGCCCAATCACCAAGGTGTTGCGCTCGGCTGTGGCTAACGCCGAGAACAATCTCGGCCTGGACCCCTCGACATTGGTAATCGCTTCAGCGATCGCCGACATGGGTCCCTGCCTGAAGCGCTTCCGCCCACGCGCCCAGGGTCGTGCCTACGCGATCAAAAAACAAACCTGCCACATCAGCATTGCTGTGGCTCCTTCCACCTAACCCCCGAGGACACCGAAAGATGGGACACAAGATCCATCCAACCGGCCTGCGCCTGGGGATTACCCAGGAACACCGCTCGCGTTGGTACGCCCCAAGTAAGACCTATCCAATCCTGCTTCAGGAAGACGACCGCATTCGCAAGTTCGTCCATAAGAAGTACGGCGCCGCAGGCATCAGCGACGTGCTGATTGCCCGTAAGGCAGATCAACTGGAAGTTGAACTCAAGACCGCCCGTCCCGGCGTGCTTGTTGGCCGTCAGGGCAGCGGCATTGAAGAGCTGCGCACCGGTATTCAGAAAACCCTCGGTGATGCCAACCGTCAGGTGCGCATCAACGTGGTGGAGGTCGAGCGGGTCGATGCCGACTCGTTCCTGCTGGCCGAGTACATCGCCCAGCAACTGGAGAAGCGCGTTGCCTTCCGCCGCGTCATCCGCATGGCCGTGCAACGGGCCCAGCGGGCTGGCGTGCTCGGCCTGAAAATCATGGTGGCCGGCCGCCTCAACGGCGCCGAGATCGCCCGGACCGAATGGACCCGGGAAGGTCGCGTGCCCCTACACACCCTGCGTGCCGACATCGACTACGCAACCAAGCTGGCCAGCACGACCTACGGAGTGCTGGGAATCAAGGTGTGGATTTTCAAAGGCGAGGTGCTGCCTGGCCAGAAAGAGCAGCTGCCCGTGGGTGCTGCGCCCCGCCGCCGGACCAGCCGGCAGCCGCAACAGTTTGAAGACCGCTCTAACAAAGAGTGATCCGGAGCCCTGAACCATGCTGAGTCCAAGACGCGTCAAATTCCGCAAACAACAGCGAGGCCGCATGCGCGGTGTCGCTACCCGGGGCAACACGATTGCCTTCGGGGAGTTTGCACTGCAGGCCCAGGAGTGTGGCTGGATCACCTCCCGCCAGATTGAAGCCAGCCGCCGAGCCATGACCCGCCACGTCAAACGCGGCGGCAAGATCTGGATCCGGATCTTCCCTGACAAACCAGTTACCATGCGCGCCGCCGAAACCCGTATGGGTTCCGGTAAGGGCAACCCGGAATTCTGGGTAGCCGTAATCAAACCGGGGCGCATTTTGTTTGAAATGGGTGGTCCTGAAATCACCCCCGAGATCGCCAAGGAAGCCATGCGCCTGGCGCAGTTCAAGCTTCCCCTCAAGACCAAATTCCTGAGCCTGGCGGATCAGGAAACCGCAGCCCCAGTGGAGGCCTGACCGATGGCAAAACCCAACATCGCCGATGTGCGCAAGCTCACCGGTGACCAGATCAACGAACAGGTCAACGCCACCAGGCGTGAACTGTTTGAGTTGCGCTTCCAGCAAGCCACCCGCCGGCTGGAAACTACTCACCGCTTCAAGGAGGCTCGCATAAAGCTGGCCCACCTGATGACGGTGCAACAGGAGCAGCAACGCTCCGCCGCCACGGCTGCTTCAGCCTCCTGATACCCCCTCGATCCCCATGGCACTCAAGGAAAGGGTCGGCACCGTCGTCAGCGACAAGATGGACAAAACGGTGGTGGTGGCGGTGGAAAACCGCTTCCCCCATCCCATCTATCAAAAGACGGTCAGCCGCACCACCCGATACAAAGCCCACGATGAAGCGAACAGCTGCAAAGTGGGTGACCGGGTTCGCATCACCGAGACCCGCCCGCTCAGTCGCACCAAGCGCTGGACCGTGGCCGAAGTTCTCACCAACAGCACCGCCGGTTGAGGAGAACTCCTAATGATCCAACAAGAAACCTATTTAAACGTCGCTGATAACAGCGGCGCCAAGCGCATCCAATGCATCCGGGTTCTCGGCACCAACCGTCGCTACGCCCACGTGGGCGACGTGATCGTGGCAGCCGTCAAGGATGCCATGCCCAACATGGGTGTCAAAAAATCGGATGTGGTCAAGGCCGTAGTGGTGCGCACCAAAGCCACCCTGCGCCGTGACACCGGCAATTCAATCCGGTTTGACGACAACGCAGCCGTGATCTTGGGTAACGACAACAACCCCAAGGGAACCCGAGTCTTCGGCCCGGTTGCCCGTGAACTGCGCGAGCGCAACTTCACCAAGATCGTTTCCCTCGCTCCGGAGGTCATCTGAAATGGCGACCGCAACTCCCAAGGCAAAACCCGCTGAGCGCATCAAGATGCGCCTCAAAAAGGGTGACACCGTCCAGCTGATCTCCGGCAAGGACAAGGGCAAAACCGGAGAGGTGCTACGCACCCTTCCCTACGAAAATCGTGTCGTAGTGCAGGGAATCAACCTCCGCACCCGCCACGTCAAGCCCACCCAGGAAGGCGAGAGTGGCCGCATCGTCACCGAGGAAGCCTCTGTGCATGCCTCGAATGTGATGCTCTACTCCAGCTCAAAACAGGTGGCAAGCCGCGTCGAAATCGTGGTGGAGAAAGACGGCACTAAAAAGCGTCGCCTCAAGAAGACAGGAGAAATCCTCGATTGAGCTCCAGAAGCGTGCCTCGCGATCACTCGCACAGGCCCCGCCAACTTCAACTCCAGTCCCTGTCAGCCTTCTGACCCAGACCAGAAGCGCACCCCCCTCTCCCCGTCATGTCACTGAAAAAGCGCTACCGGGAGTCGATTCAGCCCAAACTCCTCAAGGACCTGAATCTCTCCAATATTCACGAAGTTCCCAAGGTGGTGAAAGTCACCCTCAACAGGGGCCTCGGTGAAGCCGCCCAGAATGCCAAAGCCCTCGAGGCCTCAATCACCGAACTGGCCACAATCACTGGCCAAAAAGTGGTGGTGACTCGAGCCAAAAAGGCAATCGCCGGCTTCAAAATTCGCCAGGGGATGCCAATCGGTGTCGCCGTCACCCTGCGTGGTGAGCGGATGTATGCCTTCTTGGAGCGCCTGATCAATCTTGCTCTGCCCCGCATCCGCGACTTCCGCGGTGTGAGCCCCAAGAGCTTTGACGGCCGGGGGAATTACACCCTGGGGATCCGCGAACAAATCATTTTCCCTGAGATCTCCTTCGACAAAATCGATGCGATCCGGGGGATGGACGTCACGATTGTGACCAACGCCCGTAACGACGAAGAGGGCAGGGCCCTCCTCCGCGAGATGGGAATGCCGTTCCGCAGCAACTGAGCCCTCTTCGGACCCGACCATGGCCAATCACGACCCAATTTCAGACATGCTCACCCGCATTCGCAATGCGAGTGAGAAGCGCCACGAGACCACCAAGATTCCTGCATCCCGACTGGTGCGTAATGTCGCCAATGTGCTGCAGCAGGAAGGCTTCATTGCCGCAATCACCGAAGAAGGTGAAGGCGTCATGAAGCACTTGGTGCTTGAGCTCAAGTACAGCGGCAAGCATCGCCAGCCCACGATTCGCTCTGTCCAGCGAGTCAGCAAGCCAGGCCTGCGCATTTACAAGAACAACCGCCAGCTGCCCAAAGTTTTGGGCGGCCTGGGAATTGCAATCATCTCTACGTCGAAAGGGGTGATGAGCGACCGCGATGCCCGTAAGCAGGGCGTCGGTGGCGAAGTGCTTTGCTACGTCTACTGAATCTGGGAGATTGATCCATGTCTCGTATTGGTAAAGCGCCGATTCCCCTCCCCGACAAGGTGAGTGTCAGCCTCAATGGCTTGGCGGTCACCGTGAAGGGTCCCAAGGGCGAACTCAGCCGCACCCTGCCCGAAGGGGTGCAGATCTCCCAGGACGGCAACACCCTGGTGGTGAGCCCCAGCAGCGAAAACCGTCGCTCCCGCGAGCGCCACGGTCTCTGCCGCACTCTTGTCGCCAACATGGTGGAAGGCGTCAGCCAGGGATACACCCGCAAGCTGGAAATCATTGGCGTGGGCTACCGCGCCGCCGTCCAAGGCACAAAGCTTGTGGTCTCAGCTGGCTACAGCCACCAAGTGGAGATGGTGCCCCCCGAGGGCGTCACCTTCGCCGTAGAGGGAAACACCACCGTGTTTGTCTCCGGTGCCAACAAGGAATTGGTGGGCAATGAAGCTGCCAAGGTGCGTGCCATTCGTCCGCCTGAGCCTTACAAGGGCAAGGGCATCAAGTACGAGGGTGAGCGCATCCTGCGCAAGGCCGGTAAGACCGGTAAGAAATGAGGTCTGCCTGAGCGTCGTTACCCTGTATCGCAATGTCATCCATCTCCCGCAAACAGCAGACCCAGAAGCGTCACCGCCGCCTGCGTCGTCAGCTCACTGGCACGTCCTCCCGTCCCCGGTTGGCCGTGTTCCGCTCCAACAATCACATCTACGCCCAAGTCATCGACGACGCCGCCCAGAACACCCTCTGTGCGGCTTCGACCCTCGACAAGGACCTGCGCACCAACCTCGACGCCAGCTCTACCTGTGATGCCTCCGTGGCGGTAGGCGAGCTGGTAGCCAAACGGGCGCTCGCCCAGGGCATCCAGCAGGTGGTCTTCGATCGAGGCGGCAACCTGTACCACGGCCGGGTCAAGGCCCTGGCTGACGCCGCCCGGGAAGCGGGCCTTCAGTTCTGATCCCTGCTCTCACCATGACCGAAACCAACGATCAAGTTCAGTCCAACGACATCCCGGCCGCTTCGGATGTACCTGCTGCTGCCGAAGGCCAGCAGGATCGTCGCGGTGGTCGGGTTGAAGGCCGCGGCGGCGATAGCCGTCGCGGTGGCGGCCGCGGGCGCGACAACCGTCGCGGACAGGAGCGCGACTCCGAATGGCAGGAGCGGGTGGTGCAAATCCGCCGCGTCTCCAAGACCGTTAAAGGCGGCAAGAAGATGAGCTTCCGGGCCATCGTTGTCGTTGGCAACGAGAAGGGTCAAGTAGGTGTGGGCGTCGGCAAGGCCGGCGACGTGATCGGCGCAGTCCGCAAGGGCGTAGCCGATGGCAAGAAGCACCTGGTCAAGGTGCCCCTCACCCGTCACAGCTCCATCCCTACCCTCAGCAACGGCCGCGACGGTGCCGCCAGCGTGCTGATCCGCCCGGCAGCGCCCGGAACCGGGGTAATTGCGGGCGGCTCGATCCGCACGGTGCTCGAACTGGCCGGCATCAAAAATGTGCTGGCCAAGCGCCTCGGATCCAAGACCCCCCTCAACAACGCCCGCGCTGCGATGGAGGCTTTGGCCGGCCTTCGCACCCACAAGGAGACCGCCAAGGAGCGGGGCATCTCCCTAGAGCAGATCTACTCCTAAGGCCTCGCCATGACGTTCAATCTCCAGTCCCTCAAACCCAACCCTGGCGCCCGGCGCCGCAAGCTCCGCAAGGGTCGCGGCATTGCTGCAGGCCAGGGAGCCAGCTGCGGTTTCGGTATGCGCGGCCAGAAGTCCCGCTCGGGTCGTCCGACCCGTCCTGGCTTCGAGGGTGGCCAAATGCCTCTCTACCGCCGCATCCCCAAGCTTAAGCACTTTGAGCTGGTCAACCAGAAGGAGTTCACGATCATCAACGTGGCCAAGCTCGCCGACTGCAAAGCCGGCAGCACTATCAGCCTCGATTCCTTGGTGAAGGAAGGTCTCGTGACCAGCCCCAAGCATCCCCTCAAGGTGCTTGGCAACGGTGAACTCTCCGTCAAGCTGACCGTGCATGCCGCCGCATTTACTGCCAGCGCTCGCACCAAGATCGAAGCTGCCGGTGGCAGCTGCGAAGTCATCTGATCGCCTTGCGGGCCTCCGCCCTAAGGTCTGAGCCGTCCAGTCGAGCCCCGGGCACGCCGCGGGTCTTGACGGGCGGTTTTTTCATGTCCATCACACGCCGCCATGCTTGTTAGCCGGGGTCGCAACCCAAGTGCCGGGGAAATCCTCAGCCAACTGATCCAGTCGAAGGGGCTGCGCGACCGGGTGCTAACCACCCTCGGCCTGCTGCTGCTGGTCCGGCTGGGCATCTACATCCCGATGCCAGGCATCGACCGGGTGGCCTTTCAGCAGTTCCTCTCCCAAGGCGGTCAGCTGATCGGGTTCCTGGACATCTTCACCGGGGGCGGCCTGTCCACCCTCGGCGTTTTTGCTCTGGGCATCCTGCCGTTCATCAACGCCTCGATCATCATTCAGCTGCTAACCGCGGCCCTGCCCCAACTGGAGGACCTCCAGAAGAATGAGGGCGAGGCAGGCCGGCGCAAGATCGCCCAGATCACCCGCTATGTGGCTCTGGGCTGGGGCATCCTGCAGAGCCTGGTCTTTGCCCTGATCCTGCGGCAATACGCCACAGAGGGCCTCTCGGAGCCAGTGTTTGTAATCCAGACGGCCCTCGCCCTAGTGACTGGCTCCATGGTGGTGATGTGGATCAGCGAGGTGATCACCGAGCGGGGCATCGGTCAAGGGGCGTCCCTGGTGATCTTCGTCAACATCGTGGCCACCCTGCCCAAGGCCCTGGGATCAACGATCGAGCTGGCCCAGAGCGGGGACCGCAGCACAGTTGGCGGCATCGTCGTGCTGGTGCTGGTTTTCCTGCTGACGATCGTGGGGATCATCTTTGTGCAGGAAGGCAACCGCCGCATCCCAATTGTGAGCGCCAAGCGCCAAGTGGGAGGCGCTGGGGTGCTTGCGGCACGGCAGAGCTACCTGCCGCTGAAGCTCAACGCCGGCGGCGTGATGCCGATCATTTTTGCCTCGGCCGTGGTGTTTCTACCGCTCACCATTGCCAACCTCACCCGCAACCCTTGGCTGATCAAGTTGGCGGGATACCTCAACCCCAACAGCAGCACTCCCTGGCTGTATGCGTTGGTGTTCTTCGGGCTGATCTGCGGCTTCGGCTTTTTCTACGCCTCACTCACCGTGAATCCGGTGGACATCGCCACCAACCTCAAGCGCAGCGGCGTAGCCATCCCCGGCGTGCGCCCCGGCTCAGCCACTGCCAGCTACCTCAGCGGGGTGCAAAACCGACTAACCCTGCTGGGTGGTGTGTTCCTCGGCGCCGTGGCGATCATTCCCTCGGCCGTGGAAGGGGCCACCCAGGTGCGCACCTTCCAGGGGCTGGGGGCCACCTCCCTGCTGATTCTGGTGGGCGTTGCAATCGACACAGCCAAACAGGTGCAGACCTACGTGATCTCCCAGCGCTACGAGGGCATGGTGCGCCAGTGACCACCAGCCCCTTGCTGCGGCCCTCGCAGCAACCCCTTCCTCCAACTCGCAAGTTCAGCGATGAAGCAACGTCTCCTCTTCCTTGGCCCCCCAGGAGCTGGTAAGGGCACCCAAGCCCAGCAACTGGCCGCCGATCGCCAGCTGCTGCACCTCTCTACGGGAGACCTGCTGAGGGCGGAGGTTGCTGCTGGCAGCGATCTCGGCAAGGAAGCCGAGGCCGTGATGGCCCGTGGTGAGCTGGTGAGCGATGCGCTGGTGTTGGCGATCGTGCGGGGCCGGCTGGAAGCACTGGCCGCCAGCGGCGGCGGCGGCTGGTTACTGGACGGCTTCCCCCGCAACCTCGTTCAAGCCGAGGCTCTGGGGCTGCTGCTCGATGAGCTGCAGCAACCGATCGAGCTGGTGGTGCTGATGGAGCTCGACGACGCCGTCTTGATCCAAAGGCTCCTGAGCCGGGGGCGCTCTGACGACAACGAAAGCGTGATTCGCCACCGGCTGGAGGTCTACCGGGAACAGACCGCACCCCTGATTAACCATTACCAGCAGCTTGGCTTGCTGCAGGCCATTGAGGCCAATGGCAGCGTCGTGGCGATCGCCGAACGGATCGCCGCCCTGCTCAGTTGAATCACCAGAGGGTGTTGACCTGTGTGGTAGCTTGTCGGTTTGCAAATTAGGAGAGCACAACTCCCATGAAGGTGCGTGCCTCGGTCAAGAAAATGTGCGACAAATGCCGGGTGATTCGTCGCCACGGCAGGGTGATGGTGATCTGCACCAACCCCAAGCACAAACAGCGCCAAGGCTGACAAGCCTTGGCCGGCCCCCTTGGGGGCCAGCTGTGCATCATTTCCCCGCTCCGCTCAGGCGGAGCCCCTTGCCCCCTCATCGAATTCCTACGTGGCTCGGATTGCCGGCGTTGATATCCCACGCGAAAAGCGCGTCGAGATTGCTCTCACCTACGTGTATGGCATCGGTCTTACCCGTGCCCAGAAGATTCTGGCCAAATCCGGTGTCAGCCCAGACATCCGGGTAAAAGACCTCAGCGACGCTGACGTCCAGAAGTTGCGCGGTGCGGCCGAAACCTTCACCCTCGAAGGCGACCTGCGCCGTCAAGAGGGCATGGCCCTCAAGCGCCTCCAAGACATCGGCTGCGTTCGCGGTCGCCGCCATCGCATGGGTCTGCCCGTGCGTGGCCAGCGCACACGCACCAATGCGCGCACCCGTCGTGGTGCTCGCAAAACCGTGGCCGGCAAGAAGAAGTAAGGCCCCGCCTTCCTTCAACTGCTCCCACCCTGCCGCCAACTGCGTAAGCGACCGGCGTCACCAGGGTGCCCCCCCGACGTTCCCCTGATCACCTCCTGCACCAGCAGGCCTTTCCGCCATGGCAAAGCCAGCCAAAAAATCCGGCGCCAAGAAAACGAAGCGCAACGTCCCCAACGGCGTTGCCCACATTCAGAGCACCTTCAACAACACGATCGTGTCGATCACTGACACGGCCGGAGAGGTGATTTCCTGGAGTTCGGCCGGCGCCAGCGGCTTCAAAGGAGCCCGTAAAGGCACACCCTTTGCCGCCCAAACCGCAGCTGAAGCAGCCGCCCGACGCGCCCTAGAGCAGGGCATGCGCCAGATCGAAGTCCTGGTACGGGGTCCTGGTTCAGGCCGCGAAACCGCAATCCGAGCCTTGCAGGTGGCCGGCCTTGAAATCACCCTGATCCGTGACGTGACTCCCCTGCCTCACAACGGTTGCCGTCGCTCCAAGCGCCGTCGCGTCTGAGTCGTCGTTTCGTTCCTGCCCCCGGGCTTTCTCCAACCTTTCGACCCTTCAGAACGTGCTGCATTACCAAATCGATCGCATTGAGTATCAGGTCGCGGAAGACCGATCCCAGACCGGCACCTTCCTGATCGGCCCGCTCGATCGCGGCCAGGCCACCACGCTTGGGAATGCCCTGCGCCGCGTCCTGATCGGTAGCCTTGAAGGCAGTGCCATCACCGCAGTTCGCATCTCCGGGGTCAACCACGAGTACGCCACCGTGCCCGGGGTTCGTGAAGACGTGCTCGACATTCTGCTCAACTGCAAGCAGATCTCCGTTAGCAGCCGCAATCGCGAGCTAGAGATCGGCCGCCTAGTGGTGAACGGCCCCGCGACGGTTACCGCCGCGGATCTGCAGTTCTCCTCCCAAGTGCAGGTAATCGATTCAGATCGCCTGATCGCGACCGTGGCTGAAGGCCACAGCCTCGAAATGGAAGTACACGTGGAGCGTGGTGTCGGCTACCGGCCCGTCAATCGCCACAGCGAGGACACCAGCGCCATCGACCTGCTGCAGATCGATGCCGTGTTCAAGCCCGTGCGCCGGGTCAACTACACGGTGGATGAAACCGCCGTTGGCGAAGGTGGATCCGCTCGCGAAAGACTGCGCCTGGAGATCGAAACCAATGGCAGCGTCACACCAGACGACGCCATGGCCCAATCAGCCAACCAGCTAATCGGTCTGTTCCAGCCCCTGGCCAGCTTGACCATGGTGGAAGAGCCCGGCCTTGAGCCCGAGCCCTCCGCCGAGGCCCAAATTCCCCTCGAAGAACTCAACCTCTCCGTGCGGGCCTACAACTGCCTGAAGCGCGCCCAGGTCAACTCCGTGTCCGACCTGATGGGCTTCAGCTACGAAGATCTACTGGAGATCAAAAACTTCGGCTCCAAATCAGCCGATGAGGTGATCGAAGCGCTGGAGCGCATCGGCATCACCCTGCCCCAGAGCCGCACTAGCGCCTGATTGGCGGCACCTTTTACCGACAGCCTTCTCACCTGAGTCAGCCCAATGAGACACCAGTGCCGAGTCCCCATGTTGGGACGCCCCGCCGATCAACGCAAAGCCATGCTGCGGGGTCTCACCACCCAGCTGATCCGCGAGGGTCGGGTTACCACGACCAAAGCCCGTGCCAAGGCTTTGCGCGATGAAGCGGAGCGCATGATCAGCCTGGCCAAGGACGGCAGCCTGTCTGCCCGTCGCCGCGCCATCGGCTACATCTATGACAAGCAGTTGGTCCATGCCCTGTTTGACAAAGCCCAAGACCGCTACGGCGAGCGCCAAGGTGGCTACACCCGCATCATCCGTACCGTTCCCCGCCGCGGCGATAACGCCGAGATGGCCATCATCGAACTGGTCTAAACCTCTCCCCGTCTGGCGAGATCCCAAACTGCCGCGGTGGCGTAACCCCACCGCGGTTTTTTAATGGCTGCATGGTTCCCGCACTGACTCCCGCCCCCGCCGCCCTGCGCCGCATCGCTCTTTGCCTGCAATACGACGGCTCCGCCTACTGCGGCTGGCAGCGGCAACGCAATGCCCACAGCGTGCAGCAGACCCTGGAGCAAGCGATAGCTGGGCTTGACCCCCAAGGACCCAATCGCACCATGGCTGCTGGCCGCACCGATACGGGCGTGCATGCTGCTGCCCAGGTGGCACACTTCGAAGCGGCTGGACCAATTCCACCGGAGCGCTGGGCCAAGGCCCTCAATGGTCGGCTACCGGCCACGATCCGCATCCGGGCGGCTGTTGAGGTTGAGCCCAGCTGGCACGCCCGCTTCAGCGCTAGCTACCGGCGGTACCGCTACACGATCTACAACGCCCGCACCCCCAACCTGTTCCTGGCCCCCTGGAGCTGGCACCGCTATCAGCGCCGGCTCGATGAACAAGCCATGGGCCAGGCCCTGGAGGCCATGCTCGGCGAACACGACTTTTCTGCCTTTCAACGAGCCGGCAGCCGCCGCGCCCACGGCCGCACCACCCTTCAGGAGGTGCGTTTGGAGCGCCAGGGTGACCTGATCAGCGTCGAGTTGCAAGCCAGCGGTTTTCTGTACGGCATGGTGCGTCTGGTGCTTAGTCAACTCGTGGCGGTTGGCGAGGGGCGGCTCAGCGGCGCCGACTTCGAGCGCCGCTGGCGCGAGTGCCAGCGCCTGGAAGTAAAAGAGGCCGCTCCACCTCAGGGCCTCTGCCTGCTGCGGGTGGGCTACCCCAAGCCAATATTCCCCCAAGCTGCCTGGTATGATTGCCAACCGCGGTTTCAGCTCGAGATTTCCGATTCTCCGGATCTCCAGCCTGGTTCAGCCCAGCCTTTCGTCAGTTCAGCGCAGCTACCTCCTTGGGGCGCGCCGACCAGGCGGTAAGGTCACTGAACTCGGGCGTTGGGTTTCCAACGACCAGCTGTCCTGCCCCACTTCCGGCCTGCCGGTGCCTGATCAGGCGAAATGAACAAGACCCCCCTGCCCTCCATTGATTCCCTCGACCGCCAGTGGTATCTGGTGGACGCAGAGAATCAGACCCTCGGTCGCCTAGCGAGCGAAGTGGCCCAAGTGCTGCGCGGCAAGAACAAGCCCTGCTACACCCCCCACCTCGATACCGGCGACTTCGTCATCGTCATCAACGCCGACAAGGTGAAGGTGAGCGGTAACAAGTCGACCCAGAAGATTTACCGCCGCCACTCCGGCCGGCCCGGTGGCATGAAGACCGAGACCTTCGCCCACCTGCAAGCCCGGATACCTGAGCGGATCGTGGAGAAAGCCATCAAAGGCATGCTTCCCCACAACGCCCTGGGCCGTCAGCTGTTCCGCAAGCTGAAGGTTTACAAGGGTACTGAGCATCCCCATGCTGCCCAACAACCCCAAGCCCTAGCCCTCGATCCCGCCACTGCCGCCCGATGAGCACTAACAAAGTCGTCTATTGGGGTACGGGTCGTCGTAAGACGGCAGTAGCCCGAGTGCGTGTGGTTCCCGGGACCGGCACCGTAACCATCAACGGTCGCCCTGGGGACAATTACCTCAACTACAACCCTGTTTATCTCGCAGCGGTCAAAGCACCACTGCAGACTCTCGGGCTTGCAACTGACTATGACCTGCTAGTGAATGTGCGTGGTGGTGGGCTTACCGGCCAAGCCGACGCCATCAAGCAGGGTGCAGCTCGTGCCCTGTGTGAATTGTCCCCGGACAACCGCAAACCCCTTAAAACAGAAGGCCACCTCAGCCGCGACCCCCGCGCCAAGGAGCGTCGCAAGTACGGCCTGAAGAAAGCTCGTAAGGCGCCTCAGTTCTCCAAGCGCTGATTTCTTCCCTCCGCCATCAGCCCCTTCCCCGTCATGCCCAAGGCCGAAATTCATCCCACCTGGTATCCCGATGCCAAGGTGATTTGCAACGGAGAGGTGGTTATGACCACCGGTTCCACCTCCCCCGAACTCCACGTCGATGTGTGGAGTGGCAACCACCCCTTCTATACAGGCACCCAAAAGATCCTCGACACCGAGGGCCGTGTAGACCGCTTTATGCGCAAGTACGGCATGGGTGGAGCAGATTCACTCTCCAACGCCGCTGCTAAGCAGGAGACCCAGGTTGAGGCCTCGGCCGAAGCTGCAACCGAAGTTGAGACCGAGGCCCCCGCTGTGGCCGAAGCCTGATCTCTGCAGGCCTGATTGAACCCCCCAGCCGGGTGCTTACGGGCACCCGGCTTTGTGTTGTCTGGTGCCCATGCGGGCTCCTCCTATCTCGCTGATGGATCCTTCCCTGCTGCATGAG
The DNA here is from genome assembly GCF_024346255.1 of Cyanobium sp. BA5m-10. Taxonomy (NCBI): domain Bacteria; kingdom Bacillati; phylum Cyanobacteriota; class Cyanophyceae; order Synechococcales; family Prochlorococcaceae; genus Cyanobium; species Cyanobium sp. BA5m-10. The sequence goes on from NZ_JAGQCP010000009.1 coordinate 25,828, forward strand.
CGTCTGGAGACGGCCCGCCGCACCTTCGAGACCCTGGAACGCCAGCTGGCCGATCCAGCCGTGGCGGCTAATCCCAGCCAGATGCAGGCCATCGCCCGCGAGAGGGCTCGCCTTGAGCCCTTGGTGCAGGACCACCTGAGCCTGCAGAAACTGCAGCAGGAAGAACGAGAAGCTCGCGCCCTGCTGAAAGAACATCGGGGCGACCTCGCCATGGAGGAACTGGTCAACGAGGAGCTGGCAACCCTGGCGGAAGCCACGGCCAGCCTGCTCGACAAGCTCACGGTGGCCCTGCTGCCCCGAGACCCCCGCGATGAGCGCAGCGTGATGTTGGAGATCCGCGCCGGCGCCGGTGGCGATGAAGCGGCGATCTGGGCCGGCGATCTAGCCCGCATGTATGAGCGCTACGCCCAAGGGGTGGGCTGGCGGGTGGAACCGGTGAGCGCCTCCGAAGCCGAGCTCGGGGGCTACAAAGAACTGATCCTCGCCATCAAGGGGGATGGGGTTTTCAGCCAGCTGAAGTTTGAGGCCGGCGTGCATCGGGTGCAACGGGTGCCGGCCACCGAGTCCCAGGGCCGGGTGCACACCTCAACCGCCACGGTCGCCGTGATGCCGGAGGCCGATCCCGTGGAGGTTCAGATCGACCCCGGCGACATCGAAATCAGTACCGCCCGCTCCGGTGGCGCCGGCGGCCAAAACGTCAACAAAGTCGAAACTGCCGTAGACCTGTTGCACAAGCCCACCGGCATTCGGGTGTTCTGCACCCAGCAACGCTCCCAGCTGCAGAACCGCGAGCGCGCCATGGAAATCCTGCGCGCAAAGCTCTATGAGCGCCAGCTGGCAGAAGCCAACGCCCAGCAGCGCTCCACCAGGCTGGCCCAGGTAGGCAGCGGCGACCGCAGCGAGAAAATCCGCACCTACAACTTCAAAGACAGCCGCACCACCGACCACCGCCTAGGCCGCAACTTCGCGCTTGAGCCGGTGCTCAACGGCCAGCTCCACGACCTGATCAGTGCCTCAATCGCCGCCGATCAGAGCCGCCAGCTCGAGGAGCTGGCCCAACAGGTAGCCAGCTGAGCGCTCTCAAGCCCCAATTACATATTTGGCCCACTCGCCATGCTGCCCTGCCGAAATCTGGCGACTGGCTTCAAAGCTGAAGCTGCCCAGGGGCCGATGAGGTGGACGCAGCAGGGGCATCGCGGCCTCCCGCGGCGTGCGGTTGCCCTTGCGAACATTGCAGGGCAGACAGGCTGTGGTGACGTTTTCCCAGGTATCGAGGCCACCGCGGCTGCGGGGCACCACATGGTCGACAGAGAGCTGCTGAGCGCTGGCCCCGCAGTACTGGCAGCGATGGCCATCGCGGTGAAACAGGTTGCGGCGGGTCAGGGGCAACGGCTTGTAGGGCACCCGCACGAAATGACGCAGGCGGATCACGGTGGGGAGCAGGGTGTCCTCGCGAATCCTGCGCACCGGGTCATGCTCAAGCCCCTCCGCCTTCCCCTTCAGCACCATCACCACCGCACGACGCCAGGTGGTGATGTTGAGGGGCTCGTAAGACGCGTTTAGAACGAGAACATGGCCCATGCCAGCACCCGTGATCGGCGGCATGCTAGTGGAAATCTTCGCTGTAATCCGTGACCCAGGCGACTGAGACCAGCTGGAGTGCCCAGGCCCATGAGGCCAGCCTGGCTCGGCAACGGGCCTGGGTAGAGGTGAATACCGGCGCCATAAGTGCCAACGCCCGCAGCCTGAAACGCTGCATAGGCAATGGCACCGAGCTGATGGCTGTGGTCAAGGCCGACGGCTATGGCCATGGATCGATCCCCGTGGCCAGGGCCGCCCTCGCTGGTGGAGCTAGTCAGTGCGGTGTCGCGACCCTGAGCGAAGGCATCGAGCTACGCAGGGCCGGCATCGAAGCACCAATCCTGGTGCTCGGCAACCTCACCCAGGTAGAGGAGCTGCGCAGCTGTCTGCACTGGCAGCTCATGCCGACTATCAGCGGCATGCGCGAAGCCCTGCTCTGCCAAAACCTCGCCAGCGGCCAAGGCCGCCCGATGGCCCTGCAGCTCAAGCTCGACACTGGCATGGCTCGGCTCGGGGCCGATTGGCAGGAGGGGCCCAGACTCGTGGCCGCGATCACGGAACTGGAAGCCGTGCAGTTGGCCGGTCTCTATTCCCATCTCGCCAGTGCCGATGCATCAGCGGACGCCGATGACGGGCTCACCGATCAACAGCAGCGGCTTTTCGAGACGGTACTGCAGGCCCTGGAGCACCAGCGTCTGCCGGCTGGCATCCGCCACCTGGCCAACTCGGCCGGCACCCTGCGCAGCTCAGGGCTGCACTACGACCTAGTGCGAGTCGGCCTGGCGCTATATGGTCACAGTCCGGCGGCCCACCTGGCTTCTGTCACTCCCCTGCAGGGAGCGATGACCCTGCACGCCCGCGTCAGCCTGATTCGGGAGGCGGGCAGCGGGGTGGGGGTGAGCTACGGCCATCGCTTCCGCACCAGCCGCCCCAGCCGTCTGGCCGTTGTTGGCATTGGCTACGCCGATGGCGTGCCTCGCCAGCTCTCCAACCAGCTGGAAGTGCTGTTTGCAGGCCAACGTCTGCCCCAAGTGGGAGCCATCACCATGGACCAACTGGTGCTCGATGCAACCGACTGCCCGGGACTGGAGGTGGGGTCGGTGGTGACTCTGCTGGGCCAGGAGGGAAGCGAACAAATCACCCCTACCGACTGGAGCGATCGCTGCCAGACCATCCCCTGGGAAATCCTCTGCGGCTTTAAGCACCGCCTGCCACGACTCACCGCCGCCCAAGCCGCCTGGGAGGCCCCAGGCGATAGGGCTCACTGATAAAGTCGTCAAGCCCCTGGAGAGGTGGCTGAGTGGTTGAAAGCGGCTCCCTGCTAAGGAGTTACAGGAGGCAACTCTTGTCGAGGGTTCGAATCCCTCCCTCTCCGTTTTAAGCAGGATTCACGGCGAGTCACCACGGCCGCGAGTCCCGCTTGCGACTGACATTGGTGAGTCAGTGATTTTCCACTAGTGCGACCCAGTACCCGCCCATGGGTGTTGGAAGTGGTGTTAGGTGCCCAGTCTTGTGGTGTTGGATGCCCGAATTGCGGAAAGGCAGCCCAGCACTGGATAGCAGCGGGTATGAGCGATGGTTCCACGCCACCTCACCCAGGGAGACCCATACCTGACGCTGTTTAAGAGAAAAGTGGGGCGTGAGCGACGGGGACGCAATCTCCGCCCACTTCCTCGACCTATGGACGGGTCGAACGCCGCCATAGGCAGTTATTTGAGTTAGGCACTGGTATTGGGCGCGAGCAGCAGCAAGGTTTGTTCACAAAAAAATCCCTGGCGTGTTCGACTCCGCCAGGGATACGCTTCCCGTCGCTCATCACGACTAACTAACGCTACTAGGTACTTACGCTCAGGCCATGGAGTGATTACCTCAGGTGTTCATGCAGACACGCTCAAGGAACTCCCATTGCTCAGAGGGGGCACCAGGTGGCCCAGGGAGAGCAGCAGCAATAGCAGAAAAGCGGATACACCTGCACCATTCGCGCTGGGGGCATGAGTCCAAGGAGTCCCATAGCACCAAGGCAGTCGCCAACAGCCGAAAGCACCCGTACCCTGCTCACAAGCCCCAACAAGACCAGATGAAGCGCCTGCTGCTACTCGCCCTGACCGCTGCGACGCTGCTGATGGGCACAACTGCCAGCGCCCACTGCGACCAGAAGCACGGGCACCAGGAAACCTCGACCCAAAGCGACAAGCAGTGATATTTCAGCCCCTATCGATGCTGGTGCTCTAGTTGGTCTTTGCCGTCGCAGCAGGAATCAAGTTCTGGCGCCTGGCGGCTCAGCTTAGAAAATGCCCTGAGGGCACGAGCAAGAGCACAGAGGAGTTCCGAAAGACCCTTGAACGCATCTGGGCGAAGAATCAGCAACGGGCGCAATGGAGCACCTGAACTGGGGATACATCCAACTGGGCCTAGTCGCCCTGATCTTTGGCGGTCTTCAGGTGTGGTGGATTAGCAGCGTCTTTTGGAGGCGCGACCTGGCACGTCCACAAAGCGGTGGAGAGTTCCGCAAATCACTGGAACGGATCTGGAAGAAGGAACAGCGGCAGGGGTAGCGGCGCAATGGTTGCGTATCTATGAAGTTGCCAAAACAACCGTCTGCAACAACTGCGACACTTCAATCAAACTCGTCCCAAAGCACTTCTTCCACTACGACGCGAAGCTGGCGACTGGGGGCGCTGGCGACTAGGCGGAGGGTCTCAGGAAAGCAGACAACGACGACAGCACAAACTTTTGCCATAGAACCCTATAAATGTTATAATTTGCAACTATTAAATCTTCTTAAGTGCTAAATTAAAAATTCAGAATTTAGCGACTTTTATGGGTTTTGAATTTGGCGATCCAGATATTTTTGATAAGATTTATGAGAATTCATACTGGGGCAAGGGGTCAGGGGGCGGAAGCTCCCCTGAAGCAACTCAACCCTACAAGATATTCCTAGAAGACTTTATTCGTCAACACGATATTAAATCAGTCGTTGACCTTGGTTGCGGCGACTGGCAGTTTTCTCAATTTCTAGACTTTAGCAGCGCAACATATATTGGCATCGATGCATCTAAAAATGTAATCACAAATAATCAGAGGTCGTTTTCGCGACCAGGGGTTTCCTTTGCCAATCTTCCAGAGGATTACAATGAACTTCCCTCCGCCGAACTGTTAGTTTGCAAAGACGTTCTAATGCATTTAAGCACGAAGGAAGTTCAAGATATTTTGTCAATTCTTCCAAACTTTAAATATGCATTAATCACTAATGACATTCCATGCGTATCCGCATTCGGGAAAATTCTTCTAAAGCTGCGAAGTCCTTTTTCACCAGTAAACAACAGAGAAATAAAGACGGGAGACTATAGGACTCTTGACCCGACTGAACACCCATTCAACCTAAGGCTGAAAAAAGTATTTGAGTGGAAAGGCAGCAATCTAATCCTTGGCAAAGATTGTGGCTGGACAAAGCGAACTTATTTGCATCAGTAATGCCAAGACGTGGAATTGCAGAGTCCAGGAGCTCATTGAGTCCCTTGCCGCCAAGACAGCCGCCAATAGCAGAAAGCATCCATACCCTGCTAACAAGACCGAACAAGACCTAATGAAGCACCTGTTGCTCCTTGGCGCACTGATGCTGCCTCATGGTTCTACCCACGCGCAAGCACAGAAGATCAAATGCCCTGGCGATAATACGGTAGAGATGCGCCACTGCGCTGGTCAGTCCTGGGAGCAATCCACAGACCAGTTGAAGCAAAAGCTGCCCAGGCAGATGCTCCAACAGTGGCAGGACACCACCCGAGCGATCTGCGCCCACGCCTATGCCCCCTACAAGGACGGCACCATCTACCCGCAGTTGGTGGTGGGATGCGATGACCACCTAAATCGGGCACTGCTGAAAGAGTTACACCCGCTGAACAACCAGGGAGATGCTGATAGGGCGCCGTGACGACTGCAAGGGCTCAGCGCTGGTATTGACCTGCTGCCAGCGCCCTGAATTTGCAAGTTCTATGTAGTGTTGGAAATAGTGTTGGGATTGGTGTTGGAAATAGCATTGGAATCCGCCGCCTCCAATGGGAAGCGTTGTCTCTTCCCGTGTCACCACTTCGCTCTGAGAGTCACAACGAGGGCCTCCCTCTCCGTTGTCAAGCCCGAATGCTTATTTACGGCTGGCTGCGGCCAGCCGGGTAGCTATCTCGGGTAGGAGCTTGTGATCCTGTGCGCAGGCCTGGCCCTCAGAAAAAATAACCAGCAAGAAAGGCGCAGCTTTTGGCATAGAACCCTCAGCTGACGGCTCCACGTAGGCAGCATCGTGCCGGGCCTGGCTCATCCAGCCCGCCTTGCTCCAGAGGCGAGAGCCAAGAGGCAAACCCTCACCTATGAAGCCATCCACCTGGTTTTCTGGATCCGCAAGCCTCAAGGCCGGATCCAGGCTGCGCGCCAGCAGAGCTGCCATCCGGGCACAAGCCGGCGGCGAGACCAGGGCCGACGCCAGCACGGCCTGCAACAGACGGGCTACAGCGTCGGTACTGAGGCGATTGCGGTTTTCCAGCTCGGTGCCGTAATAGACCCGCTCGCGCCCGTAGGGACCATCACCCCAGGTTTTTTGGCAAGCATTACAGCCTTGCAGCTCCGGCCAGCCAAGCTCGCTCAGCCAGCCATTGACAAGCTGACGCTGCTCCACCCAGTGGGCCATGCGCTCGGGGGGCAAAGAAGGGCCGCTGGTGGTGCCACTAAGCAAATCCACCACTAGGGAGGTGGCGTCGTTGCTGGAGTCGCGAATCATGTCTGAAAGGGCACGCCGCAGCTCGGGCGTATCCGCAAGCAAGTCAGCCTGGCGCCAGGCCTCGGCCGCCACCAGGTACACCAGCTTCACCACGCTGGCTGGGTAGCGAGGACGATCCCCAGCCCAGCTCGCCCCCTGCACCGGCTGGGCCCAGAACAGATCGGGATCCAGATCGGCAGCTCGGCCAAGCAAGGGCTGGTCGTAGCGAAGCCAGGTAATGGAAAGGTGCTGGGCTAAGCCAGGCCGCCCCTCCAGCTCAAGAGCCCACACCAGATCGGCCAGGATCTGAGCCATGGCTGGATCGGGGCTGTAAAAAGCCATCACCGCCGGCCAACGTTGTGGCGAGATTAGCTGTGCTGACAGTAGACACCTTCAACCCTGCCCAGCTGGCTGCCGGCACCCCAGCCGCGCCGGAATGGCTCATTCCAGGCACGAACTGGCAGCTCACTGGCAGCGTCGACCTCTACAACCAGGCCCGCGGTGAGGGGCTAGCCAGCCAGGCCTGGACTGGCCGCCACCTGCAAATCCTGACCAGTCCGGCAGCTAAAGGGCCAGGAATGCGCCTACGGGTACGACTCCTCGACGATGGCTACCCAGGCTGGCTTGAACCCGATGCCCTGCTAGGGCGAGCAGTGGCGTGCTCCCCGCCCCAGCCGCAACTCCTGCAGCGCTGCAGCATTGTCCAGCGGATGGAGCAGGTGCTGAGCTTCGCGCAGGCCGCCCAGCGCGTAGCCAACACCTACCTGTGGGGCGGCAGCCTGGGCCCCAACTACGACTGCTCCGGTCTGATGCAGCGGGCCTATGCCAGAGCTGGCATCTGGATTCCGCGCGATGCCTACCTGCAGGAGCGGTTCTGTCAGCCTGTGGCGGTGCACCCGGGTCAGGTGCAGTTGCTGGAGCCTGGCGACCTGATCTTTTTTGGCACACCCCAGCGCTGCAGCCACGTGGGGCTGCACCTAGGTGGCGGCCGCTATTTACACAGCTCCGGCGTCGCCCACGGCCGCAACGGCATCGGCATCGACGACCTGGCGCCCCAAAACCCCGACCCGGTGGCGCGCCACTACCGACTGGAACTGCGGGGAGCGGGGCGGGTAATGCACAGCCATAACGGCAGTCCCCTACCCACCTAGGGTCGACGCCAAAGGCTGACAAAGACATGCAGCAAACGAGGGAAGGCCAGGCCGAGCTTTCCGTAGTGGTGCCCCTCTACAACGAGGAGGAGAGCCTGCCCCAGTTGGTGGAGCAGTTGCTGGCGGCACTGCGACCGCTGCAGCTGGGCTTTGAGTTGGTCATGGTAGACGACGGATCCAGGGACGACACAGCGAAGGTGCTCAGCCAGCTGGCCGCCACGGTTCCGGAGCTGGTGGCCGTGCTGCTGCGCCGCAACTACGGCCAGACGGCGGCAATGGCGGCCGGCTTTGACGCCAGCGGCGGGGCGGTGATCGTGACCCTCGATGGCGATCTGCAGAACGACCCCGCCGATATCCCCCTACTGCTAGCTGAGCTCGACCAAGGCTTCGACCTGGTAAGCGGCTGGCGCCACCAGCGCCAGGATGCGGCCATGCAACGGCTACTGCCCAGCCGCATCGCCAACAGCCTGATTGCCCGGGTAACTGGGGTGCGACTCCACGACTACGGCTGCTCCCTCAAGGCTTATCGGCGCGAGGTGGTGAGTGACCTCAACCTCTACGGCGAACTACACCGCTTCCTGCCTGCCCTGGCCTTCATCGAAGGTGCCCGGATCAGCGAGGTGAAAGTAAACCACCATCCCCGGCGTTATGGGGAAAGCAAATACGGACTCGACCGCACCTTCCGGGTACTGATGGACCTGCTGACGGTCTGGTTCATGAAGCGCTTTCTGACCAGACCGATGCACGTCTTCGGCTTGGGCGGCCTGGCCGCCATGGGCGCAGGGCTGCTAATCGGCATCTGGCTTGTAGGCGAGAAACTACTGCTTGGCTCAGACATCGGCGATCGCCCCCTACTGCTGATGGCCCTACTGAGTTTTCTGACGGGGGTGCAGCTTTTCTGCTTTGGCCTGCTGGCCGAACTGCAGATGCGCACATACCACGAAAGTCAGGGACGACCGATCTACCGGGTGCGCGGCATCGTGCGCGGATCCGACAGCTGAGAGGCGGGGCAAAGGGATTGAATTTTTATGTCGCCCTAGCCGGCCCCACAAGCTGCCACGGGTGGGCTTCGTACAGTATTAACGGTTGCTATTGGCCCGCGCCATGACTGGAGAATTTGCTGCCGCTTGGTTGCCCTCGGTGTTAGTCCCACTTGTTGGAATCCTCGGCCCAGCCGTGGCCATGGCCTTGCTTTTCAACGTAATCGAAGCCCGCGACTGAGCCCGACCCAAGCCGTCGCTCAGCCTCACCGCCTACCCCCGCCACCATGACCGTGACCCCCGTGGCCGACCCCTGCGTCGGCAATCTGGCAACCCCCGTCAACAGCAGCTATTTCAGCCGGGCCTTCATCAATGCCCTGCCCGCCTACCGCCCCTCCCTATCTCCGAACCGTCGTGGTTTGGAAGTGGGCATGGCCCATGGCTTCTTTCTCTACGGACCCTTCGCCGTCTGTGGTCCCCTGCGGCTCACCGAGTACGCCAGCACCGCTGGTTTACTCGCCGCCATTGGACTGGTGTCGATCTTGACCGTATGTCTCTCGATCTACGGCACCGCTGGCAACGGACCCAACATCCAGCCGGCTGACGCCACCATCGACAACCCGCCCGCAGACCTGTTCACCAAGGCTGGCTGGGCAGAATTCGCCAGTGGTTTCTGGCTGGGTGGCTGCGGTGGCGCCGCCTTTGCCTGGTTCCTAGCCGGCACTGCGATCGTTGCCCCACTGGTCAATATCGCTGGCGGCGTCTGGAGCGTCAACTGAATCCCAAGCGGTTTTCCAATCCCCTGAAAGCTCCGCTAAGGCGGGGCTTTTTTATTGGGCGTTTTTATTGAACCTTTACTGGGCCTTTGATTGGGCTGATCTTGTCTGGGGGCAGCCCGATAGACAGTGGCTGCTGGGCCACAAGCCAAGCCTTCGGGGCAAGAACTATTCCCTTAGGGGGAAGCCGGGGGGTGCGGTGAGGGGCAAGTTAACCAACAAACAATGGTCAATAAAACAATGGACAATAAAAAACCCCAGCTTGCGCCGGGGTTAATTCGTCCCTCGAGGGAGCAAGTAGGCCGCAGTTAGCCGAACTTGCCAGAGGTAGAAGCAATCAGGAAGGCGGCATACGTGAGTATGTAGCCGATCGTGAAGTGAGCAAGACCCACAACACGAGCCTGGACGATCGAAAGAGCGACAGGCTTATCGCGCCAGCCAACGAGGTTGGCGAGCGGGGTGCGCTGATGAGCCCAGACGATGGTCTCGATCAGTTCCTGCCAATAGCCGCGCCAGGAGATCAGGAACATGAAACCGGTGGCCCACACCAGGTGACCGAACAGGAACATCCAAGACCAGACGGCCAGGTTGTTGCTGCCAAACGGGTTGTAACCGTTGATCAGCTGGGAGGAGTTAAGCCACAGGTAGTCGCGGAACCAACCCATTAGATAGGTGCTGGATTCGTTGAACTGAGCCACGTTGCCCTGCCAGATGGCGAGGTGCTTCCAGTGCCAGTAGAAGGTGACCCAACCGACGGTATTCAGGGCCCAGAAGACACTCAGATAGAAAGAGTCCCAGGCACTGATGTCGCAGGTACCACCACGGCCGGGGCCGTCGCAGGGGAAGGAGTAGCCGAAGTCCTTTTTGTCAGGCATCAGCTTGGAACCCCGGGCATCCAGGGCACCCTTCACCAGGATCAGAGTCGTGGTGTGCAGACCAAGCGCAATTGCGTGGTGAACAAGGAAGTCACCAGGACCGATCTGCAGGAAGAGGTCGTTGCCACCATTGATGGCGTCGATCCAACCGGGCAGATAAACCGCACTGGCAGTGCTAGCTGCGGATGCGGAATTTGATAGAAGCACATCCATGCCGTACATCGCCTTGCCGGAAGCGGCCTGGACGAATTGGGCAAAGACGGGCTCCACCAAGATCTGCTTCTCGGGAGTACCAAAGGCCACGACCACGTCGTTGTGGACGTAGAGACCCAGGGTGTGGAAGCCAAGGAACAGGGAGACCCAGCTCAGGTGGCTGATTATGGCTTCCTTGTGCTCGAGCATCCGGGCCAACACGTTGTCTTTGTTGGCTTCCGGGTCGTAGTCGCGGATGAAGAAGATCGCACCGTGGGCGAACGCACCGCACATCAGGAAGATGGCGATGTATTGGTGGTGGGTATAAAGCGCAGCCTGCGTTGTGTAGTCCTTAGCGATAAACGCGTAGGACGGCATCGCATACATGTGCTGGGCCACCAGGCTGGTGACCACACCCAGAGATGCCAAAGCCAGACCAAGCTGGAAGTGGAGCGAGTTGTTGATCGTGTCGTAGAGGCCCTTGTGGCCAGCACCGAGGTCACCAGGGGTGCCCTTGGGTGGGTTGTGGGCTTCAAGAATCTCGCGAATCGAGTGGCCGATACCGAAGTTTGTCCGGTACATGTGGCCAGCGATCACAAAGATGCAACCGATCGCCAGGTGGTGGTGGGCAATGTCCGTGAGCCAAAGGGCTTCCGTTTGGGGGTGGAAGCCACCCAGGAAGGTAAGGATCGCGGTGCCAGAACCCTCAGCAGTTCCGAACTGTTGATAGACGGTGTCGGGGTTCTGGGCATATACACCCCAGTTGCCGGTGAAGAACGGAGCCAAACCAGCGGGGTGAGGCAGCACTGAGAGGAAGTTGTCCCACCCAACGTGCTGACCACGGGCCTCAGGGATAGCCACGTGAACCAGGTGACCGGTCCAAGCGATCGAGCTGAAACCAAACAGAACCGCCAGGTGGTGGTTTAGGCGGGACTCAGCGTTCTTGAACCAGGCCAGGGAAGGACGGAACTTGGGCTGAAGGTGGAGCCAGCCTGCGAACAGCGCCCAAGCCGACAGGATCATCATGAAGATGGAACCCTGATAAAGCTCAGCGTTGGTTTTCATCCCGATCGTGTACCACCAGTGGTACAAACCGGAATAAGCAATGTTCACAGGGGAGGTAGCACCAGCCTGGGTGAAGGCGGCGATAGCTCCCTGACCGAAGTGGGGATCCCAGATCGCGTGAGCGATGGGACGTACATGCAGAGGATCGGCGACCCACTGCTCAAAGTTGCCCTGCCAGGCGATATGGAACAGGTTGCCCGAAACCCAGAGGCCAATGATGGCCAGGTGACCGAAATGGGTGGAGAACAGCTTTTGGTAAAGCCGCTCCTCGGTCATGCCGTCGTGGCTCTCGAAATCGTGAGCCGTGGCAATGCCGTACCAAATCCGGCGGGTTGTCGGGTCCTGTGCCAGACCCTGGCTGAACGAAGGAAATTTCGTTGCCATTGGGAGAGGTCAGAAAAGGTCAGCCGACCGCGACGATGCGGGCCAGGAAGAATGCCCAGGTTGTTGCAATACCGCCCAGCAAATAGTGAGCGACACCGACAGCACGGCCCTGGGTAATGGAAAGCGCCCGCGGTTGGATGGCGGGTGCAACCCTCAGCTTGTTATGAGCCCAGACGATGGACTCGATCAGCTCTTGCCAGTAGCCGCGGCCACTGAACAGGAACATCAGGCTGAAGGCCCAGATGAAGTGGGCTCCAAGGAACATCAAGCCATAAGCACTGGAACTCGAGCCGTAGCTGTTGATCACCTGTGCGGCTTGAGCCCAGAGGAAGTCCCGCAGCCAACCATTAATGGTGATGGCGCTTTGGGCAAAGTTGCCGTTGGTGATGTGCTGGACGCTGCCATCAGCGTTGACGGTGCCCCACACGTCGCTCTGCATCTTCCAGGAGAAGTGGAAAATGACGATCGACAGGGAGTTGTACATCCAGAACAGGCCAAGGAACACATGGTCCCAAGCCGACACCTGGCAGGTACCGCCACGGCCAGGGCCGTCGCAGGGGAAGCGGAAGCCCAGATTCGCCTTATCAGGGACTAGGCGGGAGCTACGCGCATACAACACACCCTTCAACAGGATCAGCACGGTGACGTGGATCGTGAAGGCGTGGATGTGGTGGACCATGAAGTCGGCCGTTCCCAAAGGAATCGGACCGGCGGCCACCTTGCCGCCCACCGCTACAACGGTGCCGTTGAACACTTCGCTCACACCAGCTAGGGCGTTGGGCGCAGTACTACCTGCAGCGGCAGCGTGAAGACCCTGAATCCACTGCGCGAAGACAGGCTTCAAGGCAATGGCGGAGTCGCTGAACATGTCTTGGGGACGCCCCAAGGCACGCATGGTGTCGTTGTGGATATAAAGGCCAAAGCTGTGGAAGCCAAGCCAGATGCACACCCAGTTGAGGTGGCTGATCAGGGCATCACGAGCTTTAAGCACCCGGTCCAGCACGTTATCGACGTGCTTGGCGGGGTCGTAATCGCGAATCATTGCGATAGAGGCGTGCGCTCCAGCACCCACAACTAAGAAACCACCGATCCACATGTGATGGGTGAAGATCGACAGCTGGGTGGGGTAATCAATCCCTATATAGGGATAGGGAGGCATCGCATACATGTGCTGGGCCACGATGATGCTCAGCGAGCCGAGCATCGCCAGGTTCACAGCCAGTTGGGCGTGCCAGCTGGTGGTCATGAACTCAAAGAGTCCGTCATGACCATTGGGAGCGGGGAACAGCAGGGGATCGCCCTTCTGGCCCTGGAGAATCTCCTTGATGCTGTGACCAATGCCCCAGTTGGTGCGATACATGTGGCCAGCCACGATGAACAACACCGCGATCGCCAAGTGGTGATGGGCGATGTCGGTCATCCAGAGGCTGCCGGTCACAGGATTCAACCCACCTTTAAAGGTGAGGAAATCGCTGTAAGCGGCCCAGTTGCCCGTGAAGAAGGCTGAAACGCCAGCCCCGAAACCGGGGAATATCTGGGCGATCACGTCCTGGTTCAGGAACTCGTGGGGCAGGGGAATGTCGGCGTAAGTGGCGATGGTTTTGCCATTGAGCGCCAGCGGCTGGCCGGCGTCGATGGCGTCCATCAGCGCGGTGGTGGGCAGGGACACATGCAGCAGGTGTCCTGTCCAGGAGAGAGATCCCAGACCGAGCAGGCCGGCCAGATGGTGGTTGAGCATCGACTCAACGTTCTGGAACCACTCGAGCTTGGGAGCCGCCTTGTGGTAATGGAAGACGCCGGCATTGAGCATCAAGCCGGCCATCACCAAAGCACCGATGGCCAGGGCCATCAGCTGGGTTTCATTGGTGATGCCCCAGGCCCTCCATACATGGAAGAGGCCGGAGGTGATCTGAATGCCGTGGAACCCGGCACCCATGTCTCCATTGAGAATTTCCTGGCCGAAAATGGGCCACACCACCTGCGCCGAAGGCTTGACGTGCAGGGGATCGGTCAACCAACCGGTGTAGTTGGAGAAGCGCGCTCCATGGAAGAAGGCGCCACTCAGCCAGATAAAGATGACGGCCAAATGGCCGAAGTGAGCTGAAAAGATCTTGCGAGAGACCTCTTCAAGGTCACTCGTGTGACTGTCGAAATCGTGAGCATTGGCGTGGAGGTTCCAAACCCAGGTGGTGGTTTTGGGACCTTTGGCAAGGCTGCGATCGAAATGGCCGGGCTTGCCGAACAGTTCGAAGGTGGCCGGAACTGGGTTCCGGTCGACCATGGCCTTCGCCTTTTCCCCACGCTCTGGTGGGCTGATGGTCATCGAGACGTTCCTCGAGGGACGGGATCGAGGTGGTGGGTCCACCCCTGCAGCAGGCCGGAGAGCCTGCCGTTGGGCCCCATGAACGACCGGCGACCGAGGCCTCCAAGCGTTCATGGGCACCAGCCGGGAAGGGGGGCCGCGAAAACGCGAAACCACTTACCACAACTGGGGCTTTGGGCCCCAATTAGGGGACCGCTCGCCGAAGTATAGGGGTCGTTTCCGAGAGGTTTTGGCCTGCAGTTACAAAGGTTCAATCCCGGCGCTTCCCAGGCCAGCACAGGGCTTTACAGAACAGAAAGAATCATCAATTTCAACCATCTTGTGGGCAGTTTTTTATTACTTAGAGAGCATCAAAAACAGCCGCCTGCCGCATCCGTTTCCCCCGGGGTGGCATCGGCCAGCAGAATGCTTCCACTACAAGCTGAGCAACCCAGCGTGGGCGCAGGCAGCGCAACCCATCCAGCTCTCCCGGGTCGCCCCGTGCGATGGCGGCAGAGATTGCTAGCGGTCCTGCTAGTGGCAGCGTTGATGTTGTTGGCTGGCTGCAACCGAGTAGCGGCTAGCCGCAGCAGCGGCCCAGCCCCAGCGCCTCTTCCAGTCCAGGGGCCAAGTGGCCTATTGCAGGAAGTCGCGCCACCTGCCGCCGTACAACAAGTTCAAGCGGCCCTGGCCGAACGCCAGCCCCAGGTATCGATCCAGATCCCTCGCGATGGAAGCGATCTGCCTGGCGGGCCGGTCAAGTTGCAAGTGCAGGTTCGTGATTGGCCCTTAGTTGATGCGGGAGTGCTCGGGCTGGGGCCTCACCTCGTGGTGCAAGTTGATGACCTACCGCCCCAACGCCTCACCACCTCACTCTCTGGGCAATTCCCAACTCGTCTGGACGCCGAACTACCGCCCCTGGGCCCGGGCAGCCATCGCCTTACCGCCTATGCGGCCAAACCCTGGGGGGAAGTGGTGAAAAGTCCAGGCGCCTGGGACCAGGTGCGGGTGAACCGGGTGGCCGCCAATCCCCTGGCCACTCCCCAGCTGGGCACACCCCAGTTGATCGGCGTAAGCACAGCAGATCTGGCCGGTCGCGAACCTGTGCTCCTCGACTGGCTGTCAATAGACGCTCCCCTTCAGGGCCTGCGCGACAACGACGGCAGCTGGCGCCTGCGGGTGACGGTCAACGGGGACAGTTTTTTGGTAGATCAGAACTCGCCACTGTGGCTCAAGGGCTGGCACAGCGGCAGCAACAGTGTGCTGATGGAGCTGGTTGATGGCAGCGGCGCCCCCCTCAACCCCCCTTTCAACACCTTGGTGAGCGAGGTGACAATTAATAGTTCCTGGCCCACGCCCAGTTGGCAGCGGGGGCGCCTGGATGCAAGCGAGTTAGCCCAGCTGCTGGGAGAGGAGCCTGCAACGCCGGCGGCTCCAGAACCAGAACCTGAACCTGAACCAGTCCCAGAAGAACCAGTAGCAGCCATAGAAATCAATCCGCCGACGGCCAGCGAGCCCCAAACCGTGGCTGAACCGTTGCCCGTAACTGAGCCCCAACCCCCACTTGAGCCCGAGGCTTCGCCGGAAACGGAACCCCTGCCGGAACCAGAACAACTTGACCCAGAACAACTACCTGACCCAGCACAACTGCCTGAGCTGGAGCCCACTGTTGAAGCTGAGTTAACCGAACCTTCTCAGCAAGATGCTCCACAAGCAGAGTCCGCACCTGTAATGCCCCCACAAGCGATCCCCGCCCCTACTCCGGCCCCCACCTCTACTGCCCCCGCCCCTAGGGCCCCCACTGATCGGCTCAGCACCTCCACCAACCTGGGGGGATCGGCCCGCAGCCAGCTGAATCCAGATGGTTCCCTGCTCAAGCCCAAGGCGCCGGGTCCCCTGGCCGGGCTGCGTCAGAAGCTAGGTACGTGAATTCACCAAACAACCGCCCCGAGCAGGCCGCGCCGCGCGCCCGCCGCTGGGGCCTGGGCTTCAGCCCTGCCAGCGCCCCCGTGCTGGACCAGCTCCTTCAGGCCGGCCTGATCGACTCCCAGGTGGGAACTGACGACCAGATCACCGCAGGGGACTGCTTAGTTGAACAGTGGTCAACGGCCAGCGGCTTTGTGATCGTTGGTGCCTGTGGCCTGGTGACCAGGCTGATTGCGCCGCTGCTCGTGAATAAAGAGCGCGATCCCGCCGTGGTGGTGGTGGATCCACAGGGTCGCTTCGCCATTCCCCTGCTGGGGGGGCACGCGGCCGGGGCCGAGCGACTGAGCCACCAGGTTGCCGCCTGCCTAGGCGGCCAGGCTGTGCTCACCGGGGCAACGGCTGCAGCAGGCTTACTGAGCCTCGACAGCTTCGGCAAAGACTGGGGTTGGCAGCGGGGGCAGGGCGATTGGAGCGCCCTGATGCGTAAGGCAGCCCATCTGGATCAACCGCTGCGGCTGGAAGCTCACCACGGCAGCCGCCGCTGGCTAGAGCTCGAAGCCGCCACCTGCCTACTGGAGCGAGCTGGTGGCTCTGGCGAGAACCCAGAGGCAGATCTGGTCGTAGATATCCACACCGGAGCTGGCTGCCGCTGGCATCCGCCGAGCCTGTGGCTAGGTATGGGCTGTGAACGCAACACCAGCCTGAGCCTGCTGGAGCGCTTGCTGGAACAGACCCTGGGCGACCAGCAATTGGCACCTGAATCCGTAGCTGGTTTAGCGAGCATCGACCGCAAGGCCGATGAACCGGCCCTGCTTGCCCTAGCGGCTAAACAAGGCTGGCCAGTGCGCTGGTTTGGGGCCGATTCCCTAGCGGCAGTGCCGGTGCCCACCCCATCGGCAGCGGTGGCCAAGGAGATGGGCACCGCCAGCGTGGCCGAGGCCGCAGCCCTGCTGGCAGCTGGCCCCGCAGCCCAATTGCTGCAAACCAAGCGCATCGAGCATGCCAACCCAGGCGAGCTCGGGGCAGCCACCCTGGCGGTGGCTCTGGCCGAGAGTCAATGGGCTCCCGAGCGGGGCCAGCTGCACCTGGTGGGCAGTGGCCCGGGCAGCCTGGAGCTGCTCACTGCGGATGCGCGCCGCGCCCTGGCGGAAGCCACGGTGTGGGTGGGCTACGGCCTCTACCTCGACCTGCTTGAACCGCTGCGACGACCTGATCAGCTGCGCTGGAACGGCCAACTCACCGAGGAGCGGGCCCGCTGCGCCCTGGCTCTGGAGCTAGCGAGCCAGGGGCTAAATGTGGCCCTGGTCTCTTCTGGCGACAGCGGCATCTACGCCATGGCCGGCCTGGCCTTGGAGCTTTGGCTGGCCAGCCCAGCCGATGTCCGGCCCAGCTTCAGCGTGCATCCGGGCATCTCGGCCCTGCAACTCGCCGCTGCCAAGGCCGGAGCTCCCTTGATGCACGATTTCTGCACCATCAGCCTCAGCGACCGACTCACCCCTTGGGAAGTGATCGAAAAGCGGCTGCAAGCAGCGGCTGCGGGGGACTTTGTAGTAGCCCTCTACAACCCCCGCTCCCTGGGCCGCGACTGGCAACTGGCCAGAGCCAGAGAGCTGCTGCTGGAGGGCCGGCCGGCCTCAACACCGGTAGCCCTGGCCCGCCAACTAGGGCGAGCCAATGAAGCCGTCAGCCTGCACAGCCTGGGCGAATTACCGGTGGAGCAAGTGGACATGCTTACCCTGGTGCTGATTGGCAATAGCAGCAGCTATGCCAAAGACGGACGCTTGGTGACCCCCAGGGGTTACCCAGGAGCCGAACTCAGCTGAAAAAATCGGGATGACAGGATTCGAACCTGCGGCCCCTTCGTCCCGAACGAAGTGCGCTACCAAGCTGCGCCACATCCCGATGAGGGGAGTTTAGGGGATCAACTCGGCTGTAGGCCTTGACCTGCCGGTGGCTTCCTAAAGTTGGATCTAGCCCTTCTTCTGGCCCCCCGGGGCCCTACTGGCGCCTTGCTCAAACCCGACTGGCTGCGCGTCAAGGCCCCCCAGCGGGAGCGCATCGGCGAGGTGGCAGACCTGCTGCAGGATCTCAAGCTCAACACCGTCTGCCAGGAGGCCAGCTGCCCCAACATCGGCGAGTGCTTTGCCGGCGGCACGGCCACCTTCTTGATCATGGGGCCGGGCTGCACCCGCGCCTGCCCCTACTGCGACATCGACTTCGACAAGAGCGTGCGGGAGCTCGACCCCAGCGAACCTGAACGGCTGGGGGAAGCGGTGGCACGCCTGGGCCTGAGCCACGTGGTGATCACCTCGGTGAACCGCGATGACCTGGCCGATGGCGGCGCCAGCCAGTTTGTGGCCTGCATTGAGCAAGTGCGCCAGCGCTCACCATTCACCACGATCGAGCTGCTGATCCCCGATTTCTGCGGCAACTGGGATGCCCTGGCCACCGTGATGGAAGGCGCCCCTGAGGTGCTCAACCACAACATCGAAACCGTGCCCAGGCTTTACAAAAAAGCCAGGCCCCAGGGCATCTACGAGCGCTCCCTGGAGCTGCTGGAGAGGGTGCGCGAGGGCTGGCCGCGCACTTACACCAAATCCGGCCTGATGACGGGCTTGGGTGAGAGCGACGTTGAGGTGAAAGAGGTGATGGCCGATCTACGCCGCCACCAGGTGGACATCGTCACCATCGGCCAGTACCTCTCGCCAGGCCCCAAACATCTGCCAGTGGATCGCTTCGTGACCCCAGAGCAATTTGCGGCGTTCAAGCAGCACGGTGAGCAGGAGCTCGGCTTCCTGCAGGTGGTAAGCAGCCCGCTCACCCGCAGCAGCTATCACGCCGGCGAGGTGCAGCGGCTGATGCGGGAGTATCCGCGCTAAGCCAGCGCAGCCTCCCGTTCCGCCAGGCCCACGGTGGTCTTCTCGCTGGGGGGAACCAGCAGCTTGAACTGGGCCTTCCAGGTGGACCAATCGGCCAGTATGGCGGCGGCCATGGCGCTGCCGGTGGCGTCGAGATGGGCCTGCAGCAGGGGCTTGATCAGGGCCTCCTGCTCGGGGGTTGTGAGCTCAGCGATGGCCACTATCTCCGGGTTCACCCGCTCCGCCAAGCCGCCGCTCTCATCAAGGATGAAGGCCACACCACCGGTCATGCCGGCGGCAACGTTGCGACCGGTGCTGCCCAGCACCACCACCACCCCACCGGTCATGTATTCGCAGCAGTGGTCGCCGGCGCCCTCCACCACGGTTTTGGCCCCGCTGTTGCGCACGCCAAAGCGCTCACCGGCGCGGCCTAGGGCGAAGAGCTCTCCACCTGTGGCGCCATAGAGACAGGTGTTGCCCAGGATCACCTGGTTACCAGGGTCGTTGACGCCGGCAGGGGGCACCACGGTGAGGCGTCCGCCATTGAGGCCCTTGCCCACATAGTCGTTGGCTTCACCCACCAGGCGCACGTTCATGCCCTGGAGCACGAAGGCCCCGAAGCTCTGGCCGGCTGCCCCCTCATAGGTGAGGTCGAGCTGGCCACCGAAGCCCTTGTTGCCGTGGCGAGCGGCAATCTCACCGGAGAGGCGGGCGCCCACGCTGCGATCTGTGTTCACAATCGCCAGGGTGCGGGCCACGCGGCCGTGGCCCTCGATAGCCGCCAGCACCTCAGCATCGGCCAGCAGCTGATCTTCCAGGATTTGTCCATTGCCATGGGCCTGGGCGTCGTGCAGAAGCCAGCTGCGATCAGCAACGGCGGGGATCGGGTCAATCAGGCAAGAGAGATCAAGGGCGCTGGTTTTGGCGAGAGCCACGGCCCGGGGCTGCAGCAATTCACTGCGGCCGATGAGCTCTTCGAGCCGGGCCACGCCAAGCACGCTCAGCAGCTGACGCACCTCCTCGGCAACAAACAGGAAGAAATTCACCACGTGCTCGGGCACGCCGGGGAAGCGCTTGCGCAGGTTTTCTTTCTGGGTAGCCACGCCCACCGGGCAGTTATTGGTGTGGCAAACGCGGGCCATGATGCAGCCTTCGGCAATCATCGCCACCGAGCCGAAGCCGTATTCCTCAGCGCCCAGCAGGGCGGCAATGATCACGTCCCAGCCGGTTTTGAGGCCGCCATCGGCCCGCAGCAGCACCCGATGGCGCAAGCCGTTCTCCAGCAGCGACCGGTGCACCTCAGTGAGGCCTAGCTCCCAGGGGCTGCCGGCATGTTTGATCGAGCTGAGCGGTGAAGCGCCCGTGCCACCGTCGTGGCCGGAGATCTGAATCACATCGGCGTTGGCCTTGGCCACACCAGCAGCGATGGTGCCGATGCCGATCTCGGCCACCAGCTTCACGCTCACCTTGGCGGCGGGGTGCACCTGGTGCAGGTCGTGGATCAGTTGGGCCAGATCCTCGATTGAATAGATGTCGTGATGGGGAGGCGGCGAAATCAGGGCCACACCGGCCTTGCTGTTGCGCAGCCAGGCGATGTAGGGATCAACCTTCGGACCAGGCAGCTGGCCGCCCTCACCCGGCTTGGCCCCCTGGGCCACCTTGATCTCCAGCTGGCGGCCACTGCGCAGATATTCGGGGGTCACACCGAAGCGCCCTGAGGCGATCTGCTTAATGGCGGAGCAGGCGGTATCACCGTTGCGCAGGCCATTGAGGCTGGGCAAGGTCGGCGAATGACCGTCGCCGTCCACATCGCTGAGCAACCCGAAGCGGGCCGGATCCTCGCCGCCCTCACCGCTGTTGCTCTTGCCGCCGATGCGGTTCATGGCGATGGCTAACACCTCGTGGGCCTCGCGCGAGAGGGCCCCCAAGCTCATGCCGCCGGTGCAAAAGCGACTGCAGATGCTCTCCACGCTCTCCACCTGCTCGATCGGCAGCGGGGCGAGAGCGGGCTTGAGTTCCAGCAGGTCCCTCAGGGCCGTGACTGGCCGGTGCTCCAGCAGGGTTTTGTAAGTGGAGAAGTGGTCGTAGCCGGGGCCCGCCTTGACGGCGGCATGCAGGGCTTTGGCCATCTCCGGGCTATTGAGGTGATACTCGCCGCCAGTGCGGTACTGCACGAAGCCCATGAACTCGAGCTTGGTGCGGTGGAGCTCGGGGAAGGCCTTGGCATGGAAGCTGAGGGTTTCGCTGGCCAGCTCGCCCAAGCTGAGGCCAGCCACCCGGCTGGTGGTGCCACTGAAGGCAAGCTGGATCAGATCGGCGCCAAGGCCGATGGCTTCGAAGATCTGGGCGCCGTGATAGCTGGCCAGCAGGGAAATGCCGATCTTGGAGAGAATCTTGCGCAGGCCGTCTTCTAGGGCCTTGCGCACATTTGCCTGCACCTGATCGGGGCTGAGCGCCGGCAACTTGCCGGTTTCGATCAGCTTCTGCACCCGGGGGTGGGCTAGCCAGTGGCGGCTGGTTTCCCAGGTAAGCCAGGGGCAAACGGCACTGGCGCCATAACCGATCAGGCAGGCCAGGTGGTGAGTGCTCCAGCACTGGGCCGTTTCCACCACCAGGGAAGCCTGCAGGCGCAAGCCCAGGTTGAGCAGGTGGTGATGCACCGCGCCCACAGCCAGCAGCGGTGGAATGGTGGCCGTGGTGGCATTGATCCCACCAGCCTCGCCGCCCCGATCGCTCAGCACCAGGATCTGGCTGCCGGCGCGCACGGCCGCCTCGGCAGAGCTGCGCAGGCGCTGAACCGCAAGCTCGAGACCTCCGGGGCCGTCGGTGACGGCCATCAGCGTGGAAAGGGTGGTGGTGGGCAGGCCCTGCCGGCCAACCTCCGCAAGCTCCGCCTCATTGAGGATCGGACTGGCCAGGTGCAGCACCGCCGCCGAGGCAGCTTCGGGGCGCAGCGGCGAGCCCCGCCTGCCCAGATGCATCTCCAGGCTCATCACCAGCTTTTCCCGCAGGGGATCGATCGGCGGGTTGGTGACCTGGGCGAAGCGCTGCTTGAAGTAGTCGTAGAGGAGGTGGGGCTTGTCTGAAAGCACCGCCAAGGGAATGTCGTCGCCCATGCAATAGGTGGGCTCTTTAGCCGCGCCGGCCATGTCCTCGATCACCAGCTCGAAGTCTTCGGCGGTGAAGCCAAAGGCCGTTTGCTGTTGCAGCAGCTCCAGATCTCCCAGCTGACGCTCCTTGGTCCAGGGCTGGGGAACGAGGTTGCGACGATGCTGCGCCAACCAGTCACCGTAGGGATGGCGGGCGGCAGCCTCGGCCTTCACCTCCCAATTGCGCAGCAGGCGGCCCTGCTCCAGATCCACCGCCAGCATCTGGCCAGGGCCGAGGCGACCCTTTTCGATGATCCGGCTCTCCTCAAGCTCGACCACACCGGTTTCTGAGCCCATCACCACAAAACCGTCGCTGGTGATGCAGTAGCGGGCGGGGCGCAGGCCGTTGCGATCGAGGGTGGCTCCCACGCAGCGGCCATCGGCGAACACCAGCAGGGCCGGACCATCCCAGGGCTCCTGGGTGCAGGCGGAATACTCGTAAAACGACTGGATATCGGGCTTATCTGCCAGCTCGGGCTGGTCGCGGAAAGCTTCTGGCACCAGGGTGAGCAGGCTCTCGGTGATCGGCCGGCCGCTGCGCACCAGCAGCTCAAGGGTGGCGTCGAGGTTGGCGGAATCGCTGAAGGCGGGGTTCACCACTGGCTTCAGTTCTGCAGCCGCCTCCCCCCAGACCGCATCGAGATTTGCTTCCGAAGCCCTTGCCCAGTTGAGGTTGCCCAACAAAGTATTGATCTCGCCGTTGTGACCCAGCAGCCGCATGGGCTGGGCTAGGGGCCAGCGGGGCAGGGTGTTGGTGCTGAAACGGCGGTGATACACCGCAAAGCTCACGGCAAAGCGTGCATCGCGCAAGTCGCCATAGAAAGCAGACAGCACCGCTGAGCGCACCATGCCCTTGTAGACAACAGTTCGGCTGCTCAGGGAAGCGAAATAGAGCTCACCAGGCCCTGGCCCCCAAACGGCGCGGGCCCGATCGCCGCAACGGCGGCGCAGCCTGAATAGCAACGCTTCCAGATCGTCACCGGCTTGGTCTGCGGCAATTAGCCACTGCTCAATGGCAGGAGCGGTCTGGCGGGCCAGGGAGCCGAGAACAGATGCATCCAGAGGGACTGCACGCCATCCCAGGCTGCCCAAGCCCAGCTTGGCGGCCTCATCTTCACAGAAAAGTTTTGCCTGCTCGCGCTTTGCAGCATCGGCTGGCAGGAAAACCATGCCCAGCCCGCGAGCCGCTCCCTTCGCTGCCGCCGCCTCAGGCCATACCTCTTCTAAATAGCTCCAGGGGATGCCGCAGAGCACCCCGGCCCCATCGCCGGAATCACCATCGCCACCGCAACCGCCGCGGTGCTCCATGCAGTCAAGGCCGCGCAGGGCCTGCTGCAGCACCCAGTGGCTGGCTTCGCCCTGAAGATTGGCCAGAAAGCCCACACCACAGGCGTCCTTTTCGCCAGCGACAGCGGTCGGCGCAGCGCTATCGCAATGGGGCCAAACAGGGCGAGAGAAGTGAGGCATAACCCGAGACGGTCCGGCAGTTGATCTGTCAGGGCAGCGCCGCTAACACCCACAGGTGCTGGCAGCAGCAGAGCAGCTGATCCTAGGGATGCACATCCTCAAAGCAGTGCGCCCAAACCCTTAAAGAGGGCTAGCTTTCAAGGCTGTCGGCCAGGCTGGCCCATGGCCTCTACTGCATTCCTGGCTGGCTGGCTCCTAGTTCTGTGCCTGCCAGGGGTTGGCCAGGCCATGCCGATTACGCCGCCACCGCCGCCGCCTCTTGTTCCAATCGGTGCGGCCGCCACAACTGAGCGCCAGGGCAGCAGTATCCGCATTAATGGCCGGCTCCAGAGCGCCCGCTGGCTCTGGGTTAGGGGCTTGGGCGACACGCCCCAACAACTGTGGATCCCCCTAGAGGTGCTCGAGAACCAGCTCGGAGTCACCAGCCGCAGCCGCAGCGATGGCGCTCTGGAGCTGGAGTGGTTTGGCCAGGAACTCAAGGTGCCCGCCAGCGCCCAGCGCAGCCTCGAAGACGAAGTAGCGGTAGACGTGAGCAGCCTGTTTGGCCGCGTCGGCGTGGGCCTACGCCACGAGGGCAGCCTGCTCAGCCTGGAGCTGGCCAGGCCCCAGCTGCTCCAGGTGCGCAGCTCAAACCCTGGCCCCGTCAAGCGCATCGTGCTCGACCTGGGTGGCCCGGCGGCCATTGGTAGAGACGACGCCGGACTGGTGGTTGACCTGCTCAGCCGCAGTGACCAACAAACCCTGCTGGGGAGCCTGGGCCTCCAGGCCCGGCAGGACAGCGCTGGGCTGAGGCTCAAACCCTCCGCAGCCAAATTGACGCGGGTATTCAGCCTGGGCGAACCCAACCGGGTGGTGATCGAGTGGCTGGATCAGGGGGCCGCTAGCCGCACTGACAGTCCAGCCCCGATCGATCCGCGCCTGCAGGCCCTACTTGGCAAAGAACTTCAGTGGGATCGCCTGGTGCGCCAGGGGGTGCGCATCAATGCGATCCGCATTGATCCACTTAAGGCCTCACTGCAGCTGCGGCCCCTGGCCAGACCTGGAGGCATGGAGGGCCTCAGCTCCCTGGTGCAGCTCGCCAACCAGCAGCAGGCCTGGGTAGCGATCAATGGGGGTTACTTCAACCGGGTAAGGCGCCTGCCCTTGGGAGCTCTCAAACAAGACGGCCGCTGGCTTTCCGGACCAATTTTGAACCGGGGAGTCGCCGCCTGGGACGGGCGAACCATGCCCCGCTTTGGCCGGCTACAGCTTTCAGAGTGGGTTGTGGGCCCCGGAGCTCTGCGTCTACCGGTCGCCGTTGTCAACAGTGGCTACGTGCAGCGAGGTATCAGCCGCTATACCGCCGACTGGGGGCCCAACTACCGAGCCCTGAGTGGCTCTGAGACTGGCTTGTTAATCCAAGGGGGCCTGGTGCGAAAGCAGCTTGGCCCCTCCGAATTGGATGCGGGTGTGGCGCTACGGGGCGATGACCTGCTGCTGGTGGGAAGGGGCGGAGCGGAGCTGCCCTGGGGCTTAGGCGATCGGCTCCAGATCGAAAGCCGCCCCAGCAGCAACCTCGGCCTCGCAACACACGTGATTGGCGGGGGGCCATTGCTGTTGCAGGCAGGCCGCATCGTGCTCAATGGCGCCGCCGAAAACTTCAGTTCCGCCTTCCTCAGCCAAGGAGCACCCCGCACCGTGCTGGCCAGAGACGACCGCCAGATTTGGCTGATCACCCTGGAGGGGATCCAGGACAGCGGCCCCTCCCTGGGGGAAACCGCCGCGCTGCTGCAACAGCTAGGCCTGCAAGATGCCCTAAATCTCGATGGCGGCAGCTCCACCGGGCTGGTGCTGGGGGGTTCCCTGCAGGTGAAAGGTCGGGGTGTGGCCGGATCAGTTCACAACGGTGTCGGCCTAGTGCCGTGAGAAAGCTGCCAAAATTAGTTCAGATATGCAGACCCCCATGGCCAAGGCGCACAGCCTGCGCGTGACCGCCGCCGCCGCCGCCGAGCTGGGCCGCCACGCGGCTGTGGCGGGCACCCCCGGGATGATGCATCTGGATTTAGTTGATGGGCGCTGTGAGCGCTGGGCGATTCGATTGCGCCCCGGCCACCTGGCGGGCACGCCGGTTGCTCGCGCCGATGGCATCACCCTTTATGCGCCAGCAGAGCAACTGAACCTGCTGAGCGGCCTGAGCCTGGACTACCGGGGTGACATCAGCGGCGGCGGCTTTTTGGTACGTCCAGGCGAAGGCACGGTGAGTTGCGCCTGCGGCACTGCATTCAGCCGCTTAGGAGGAGGGCGACAGGCGACCCAGTAAGGTGGCGGATTGTCGAAATCGGTCGGACGTCCGACCAATATTCTCCGACCAGACCCCGGTCCTCGATGCCCACCATTCAGCAGCTAATCCGTACTGAGCGCCAGAGTCTTTCTCGGAAGACCAAGTCGCCCGCCCTACGCGCTTGTCCCGAGCGCCGCGGTGTGTGCACACGCGTGTACACCTCCACCCCCAAGAAGCCGAATTCGGCCCTGCGCAAGGTCGCTCGGGTGCGTCTCACCTCTGGCTTTGAGGTGACCGCCTACATCCCCGGCATTGGACACAACCTTCAGGAGCACTCTGTGGTTCTGATCCGGGGTGGACGCGTCAAGGATCTGCCTGGCGTCCGCTATCACATCATCCGCGGCACCTTGGACACCGCGGGCGTCAAGGACCGTCGCCAGTCCCGTTCCAAGTACGGCGCCAAGACGCCAAAGAGCTGAAACCGCCTAGCTCAGCGTGACCAGCCGCTGAGCAGCAACTTCAGCAAAGGGCGTCACCGATGCCCGCTCCATTCCCTTCCCCTAGTTCTCCCCGCTCCGGTCGACCATGTCTCGCCGCAATGCCGCCGAGAAGCGCCCAGTGCTTCCCGACCCCCAATTCAACAGCCGCCTGGCCTCCATGATCGTGGCCCGGCTCATGAAGCACGGCAAAAAGTCCACGGCGCAGCGCATCCTTTCGGATGCCTTCTCCCTGATCAACGACCGCACCGGTACTGATCCCCTGGAGCTGTTTGAGACAGCTGTACGCAATGCCACCCCTTTGGTTGAGGTTCGTGCCCGCCGGGTTGGCGGTGCCACTTACCAGGTGCCGATGGAAGTTCGCCAGGAGCGCGGTACAGCCATGGCTCTGCGCTGGCTGGTGAATTTCTCCCGCGCCCGCAACGGTCGCAGCATGGCCCAGAAATTGGCCGGTGAGCTGATGGATGCAGCCAACGAAGCCGGTAGCGCGGTTCGCAAGCGGGAAGAGACCCACAAGATGGCTGAAGCCAACAAGGCTTTCGCCCACTACCGCTACTGATCCTGCCTGAAACTGCTGAAGCCCAGGGCGACTTCAGCCTCTACAGACCCGGTCTGTAGAGTGACGCTCACGTTTTGTTGACCTTTCGGAGACCTCCCCCGTGGCCCGCGCCTTTCCACTGGAACGCGTAAGAAATATTGGTATTGCCGCCCACATCGATGCGGGCAAAACCACGACGACTGAACGGATTCTGTTCTATTCAGGCGTTGTCCACAAGATGGGCGAGGTCCACGACGGTGCAGCGGTGACCGACTGGATGGAGCAGGAGCGGGAGCGTGGGATCACGATCACCGCAGCTGCCATTTCCACCACTTGGAAAGACAACCGCATCAACATCATCGACACCCCCGGGCACGTCGACTTCACCATCGAGGTGGAGCGTTCGATGCGGGTCCTGGACGGAGTGGTCGCTGTCTTCTGCGCCGTTGGTGGCGTTCAGCCTCAGTCAGAAACCGTTTGGCGTCAGGCTGACCGCTACAACGTGCCCCGGATCGTGTTCGTCAACAAGATGGACCGGACCGGTGCCGACTTCCTCAAGGTCTACGAGCAAATCAAGGATCGACTCAAAGCCAATGCTGCCCCGATCCAACTGCCGATCGGAGCCGAGGGAGATCTGAAGGGAATTATTGACCTTGTGCGCAACAAGGCGATTATTTACACGAATGATCTCGGCACCGACATCATTGAGAGTGAAATTCCTGAAAACATGGTTGAAGAGGCTAAAAAGTGGCGCCTCAAGTTGATGGAAACGGTCGCTGAGTCCGTCGAAGACTTAATCGATCCCTTCCTGGAAAATGGCGAGCTCACCGAAGAGCAGCTGGTCAAAGGCATCCGCCAAGCCACCATCCATCATGGCTTAGTGCCCATTGTTTGTGGCTCAGCCTTTAAAAATAAGGGCGTTCAGCTGGTGCTAGACGCAGTGGTTGACTACCTACCAGCACCAGTTGATCTACCTCCCATCACTGGCCTACTGGCAGATGGCAGCGAGGCAAACCGCTCCTGCGAAGACAGCGCACCATTTAGTGCGTTGGCCTTCAAAGTAATGGCTGACCCCTACGGCAAGCTTACTTTTGTACGCATCTACTCCGGGGTACTCAATAAAGGCAGCTACGTACTCAACTCCACCAAGGACAAGAAGGAGCGCATTTCCCGCTTGATCCTGCTCAAGGCTATTGACCGCGAAGAGGTGGACGAGCTCCGTGCAGGTGATCTTGGAGCAGTCTTGGGCCTTAAAGACACCACCACTGGAGACACACTTTGCATCGAATCTGACCCGATCATCCTCGAATCGCTCTTCATCCCAGAGCCAGTGATCTCGGTGGCTGTCGAGCCAAAAACCAAGGGTGATATGGAGAAGCTTTCCAAAGCTCTTCAGTCACTTTCAGAAGAAGACCCCACTTTCCGGGTCTCCACCGATCCAGAAACCAGCCAGACAGTTATTGCTGGCATGGGAGAACTCCACCTTGAAATCCTGGTGGATCGGATGCTGCGCGAATTTAATGTTCAAGCAAATATCGGCGCTCCGCAGGTGTCCTATCGCGAAACCATTCGCACCAGCTCCAAAGGGGAAGGGAAATATGCTCGTCAGACTGGTGGCAAAGGTCAATACGGCCACGTAGTGATCGAAATGGAGCCAGGCGAGCCAGGCACAGGATTCGAATTCGTCAATAAAATTATTGGTGGCATCGTTCCGAAGGAGTACATCGGTCCCGCAGAAGCTGGTATGAAGGAGACCTGTCAATCCGGTGTGATTGCTGGTTTCCCCATGATCGACGTCAGGGCAACTATGGTTGACGGTTCCTACCACGACGTCGACTCCTCGGAGATGGCGTTTAAAATCGCCGGATCCATGGCCTTCAAAGACGCCGTCAAGAAGTGCAATCCCGTACTCCTTGAGCCAATGATGAAGGTGGAAGTCGAGATCCCCGAGGATTACCTTGGGTCGGTCATCGGCGACCTTTCATCCCGTCGTGGCCAGGTCGAAGGGCAGTCCATTGACAAAGGTCAGTCCAAAGTCCAAACAAAAGTGCCCCTGGCCGAAATGTTCGGCTACGCCACCCAGCTCCGATCCATGACCCAGGGTCGGGGTATTTTCTCGATGGAGTTCAGCCATTACGAGGAAGTTCCTCGCAATGTGGCTGAGGCCATCATCTCCAAGAATCAGGGCAATTCCTGATCACTCCTCTACCCACTAACCCCCCGATTCTTTCTACTCATGGCACGCGAGAAGTTCGAAAGGAACAAACCCCACGTCAACATTGGCACCATCGGCCACGTTGACCACGGCAAAACCACCCTCACGGCTGCCATCACCAACGTGTTGGCGTCCCAGGGCATGGCCAAGGCCCAGGCCTACGACGAAATCGATGGTGCTCCTGAGGAGAAAGAGCGGGGCATCACTATCAACACGGCGCACGTCGAGTACGAGACCGTCAAGCGTCACTACGCTCACGTGGACTGCCCCGGCCACGCTGACTACGTCAAGAACATGATCACCGGTGCCGCCCAGATGGACGGCGCGATCCTGGTAGTAGCCGCGACCGACGGGCCGATGGCCCAGACCAAGGAGCACATCCTCCTTGCCAAACAGGTCGGCGTTCCCGCCCTAGTGGTGTTCCTGAACAAGAAGGACATGGTCGACGACGAGGAAATCCTCGAGCTTGTCGAACTGGAAATGCGCGAGCTGCTCAGCAGCTACGACTTCCCTGGCGATGACATCCCCGTAGTGCCAGGTTCAGCCCTGAAGGCCCTGGAATATATCCAAGCTGGCAACAAGGCCGAGCGCGGTGCCAACGAGTGGGTTGACAAGATTCTCGACTTAATGGACGCCGTCGACGAGTCGATTCCTGAGCCCGAGCGCGAAGTCGACAAGCCCTTCCTGATGGCAATCGAGGACGTTTTCTCGATCACCGGTCGTGGCACCGTGGCAACTGGCCGTATCGAACGCGGCAAGGTCAAGGTTGGCGAAACCGTTCAAATCGTCGGCATCCGCGACACCCGCGAGACCACTGTCACCGGCGTGGAAATGTTCCGCAAGCTGCTCGAAGAGGGTTTGGCTGGCGACAACTGTGGACTACTGCTGCGCGGCATCCAGAAAGAGGACATCGAGCGCGGTATGGTGCTGGTGAAGCCCAACTCCATCAAGCCCCACACCAAATTCGAAGGTGAGGTCTACGTGCTGAAGAAGGAAGAAGGCGGCCGCCACACCCCCTTCTTTGCTGGCTATCGCCCTCAGTTCTACATCCGTACAACTGACGTGACCGGCCAGATCACGGCCTTCACCTCTGACGACGGCGCCAACGTCGAAATGGTGATGCCCGGTGACCGCATCAAGATGACCGGCGAGCTGATCTGCCCCGTTGCCATTGAGCAAGGCATGCGCTTCGCCATCCGCGAAGGCGGCCGCACCATCGGTGCAGGCGTGGTTTCCAAGATCATCGCCTGATCCTGAGGTAGGTTTTTGGGGTGGGACCTATTTGGGTCTCCACCCCACCTGCCGCTCCTCGACAATCCAGCTCCACCAGCCACCCGGGCGTTCCGCCCAGGAGCTTCCTGACGCCTGATCTGACATGTCCACAGCCATTGCCCAGCAGAAGATCCGCATTCGCCTCAAGGCGTTTGATCGCCGGATGCTTGATCTCTCCTGCGAAAAAATCATCGAAACTGCCGACCACACCGCCGCAACGGCGATCGGCCCCATTCCGCTGCCAACCAAGCGCAAGATCTACTGCGTGCTGCGCTCGCCCCACGTCGACAAAGACTCCCGCGAGCACTTCGAAACCCGTACCCATCGGCGCATCATCGATATCTACAGCCCTTCGGCAAAGACCATCGACGCACTGATGAAGCTTGACCTACCCAGCGGCGTTGATATTGAAGTCAAGCTCTGAGCCCAATCTCGGGTAATCCTGCCTGAACAGTCGCTGACTGAAGCCGGCCCCTGTCACGCCAACGCGTGGCAGGGGCATTTTTTCTAGGATGCTCTTGCATCTCCTGTTAAAGCCATGGGCGAGCTGGCCGTAAGGGAGCTGCCGCTGTTTCCCTTGCCCGACGTGGTGCTCTTCCCCCAGGAAGTATTGCCACTTCATATTTTTGAGCCCCGCTACCGGATGCTGCTGCGCACCGTGATGGCCGGAGACCAGCGCTTCGGAGTTGTGCGTTGGGACCCCCAAAACCAGACCATGGCCGATGTGGGCTGCTGTGCCGAGATCCTGCACTGCCAGACCCAGGACGACGACCACAGCAACATTGTGACCATGGGGCAACAGCGTTTTCGCGTACTCGACATCGTGCGTGAGGCGCCCTTTCGGGTGGGAATGGTGAGCTGGATTGAGGATGAACCCGAGACGAGCCATGCGGAGCTGGCTGCGTTAGCGGGCGATGTCGGCCAGGCCCTGCGGGATGTGGTGGAACTCACCGGCAAGCTGATTGGCAAACCGGCCAGCCTGCCCAACGACCTGCCCGACCTGCCCCGGGAGCTGTCGTTCTGGATCGGAGCCCACCTAGGTGGCCCCGTGGCCGACCACCAGCAGGCCCTGCTGGAGATCACTGACACCAGCGAGCGCCTGCGCCAGGAATACGAACTGCTGGACCAGACCAGGAGGCAGTTGGCGGCACGCACCGTGCTCAAAGACACCTTCCAGCCCCAATAACTCCTGCCATGACCGTCCTGAGCTGGCCCCTGGCCGCCGCCATCGGGGCAGGAGCCCTTGGCTGCCTAGCCGTCGCCCTATCAGCGCGCCTCTGGTTGAAACGCCGGCGGCGTTATGAATCATCTGCAAGCGTCGCAGACGCCTACGACCGCTGGACCAATGACCAGCTGCTGGAGCGGCTCTGGGGGGACCATATCCACCTGGGCTACTACCTCCAAAGTGGTAGCGGCAGGTCGCGCCACCAGGATTTCCGAGTTGCCAAAGAAACCTTCGTCCATGAACTGGCGCGCTGGAGCGGCCTCGACCAACTGCCCCGCGGCTCCACCGTGCTGGATGTGGGCTGCGGCATTGGCGGCAGCGCCCGCATCCTGGCGAGGGACTATGGACTGAACGTCCTGGGTATCAGCATCAGCCCGGCCCAGATCGCCCGGGCCACAGCCCTAACTCCAGCCGGCCTCAGCTGCCGCTTTGCGGTGATGGATGCCCTCGCCCTGGAAATTGCCGACGCCAGCGTTGATGCCGTCTGGAGTGTGGAGGCCTGTCCCCATATGCCCGACAAGCAGCGCTACGCCGATGAGTTGTTGCGGGTGCTCAAACCTGGCGGCCTGCTGGCTGTAGCTGACTGGAACCGGCGCGATCCGACCGATGGCGCCATGGATCGGCGAGAGCGCTGGGTGATGCGTCAGTTGCTTGAACAGTGGGCCCACCCTGAATTCGCCAGTATCCGCGGACTGCAAAAGCATCTCGAGCAAAGTCAGCAGGCTGGTGGCATGACAATCGAAACCGGCGACTGGACCAGCGCCACCCTGCCCTCCTGGATCGAATCGATCTTTGAGGGCGTACGCCGGCCCGGCGCCATCCTGGGACTGGGTCCCGCCGCAGTTCTGCAAGGCCTACGCGAAACACCCACGATCCTGCTGATGCGTTGGTCCTTCGCCACCGGACTGATGCAATTTGGCGTCTTTCGCGGTCGCAAACCCAGCCAGGCCTAAGCGAGGTTGGTGACTGGGTAGGCCCCAAATAGGGCTAGGTGCTCGCAAAGGGGCGCCAGCTCAGCAAGGGCTGCCTCCAGAGGGGTCGATCCATCGGGAAGCTCCAGATCAACGAAAAATATGTACTCACCCATCTCCCGCTTTGATGGGCGCGACTCGATTCGGCCCATGTTGAGCCCGCGCTGGGCAAAGCAGCCCAGGGCTTCGAGCAGGGCCCCTGGCTGGTTGGAGTGCAGGGAGAAGGCGAGGCTTGCCATCGGACCCTGCGAGGAGCGGGGTCCCCGCCGCAGCAACAGGAAGCGGGTGCAGTTGCCCGCCACATCATTGATCGGGTAGGCCAGCTCCAGCAGGCCATGCTCCGTGCCGGCCTGCTGGGAGGCGATCGCCGCGCGGAAGCGGCTGCCCGCCACCATGCGGGCCGCCTCCGCCGTGGAGCTGGTGGGCAACTGCAGGGCCTGGGGCAGGTGTTCCGACAGCCACTGGCTGCACTGGGCCAGGGCCTGGGGATGGGACAACACCTCACTCACACCCGTAATCGGGCCGCTGCCAAGCAGGGCATGGCGGATCGGCAGCACCAGGGCCCGGGCGACGCTGAGATCCGGATGCTCCCAGAGCGCGTCCAGGCAGGCCGTCACCCCCCCCTCCACTGAATTCTCGACAGGCACGACTGCCGCATCACAGGTGCCATGGGCTAGGGCCTGAACAACGGCCCGAATACCTGGCTGAGGCACCAATTCAGGGTTGGCGACACCTTCCAACTCGGCCAGTTGCCGGGTTGCCTGCTCGCCGTAGGTGCCGGCCGGCCCGAGGAAGGCAAAACGCATCGTTTCCGAAACCGAGGAGAGGCCATCGAGTGGTGACCGATAGGATCATGCCGCGCCGGCCCGCAGGCCATGCCCCTGGCCTTCTGCGCCAGTCAGCAACTGCAACTTGACGTGAGCCACCAGCCCGAACGGCTGGCCGCCTACTTGAGCGATCAGGATCGGGTGGTCAAAGCCCTGCTGGATCCCGACCAGCTCAAGCCCCTCGGCCCAGGTCACTATCGCTACGCGGTGACCCATCTGCAGGTATTTCAACTGCAGATTCAGCCAGTGGTGGATCTGCGAATCCGCCTGGCCCAAGACCGGCTGGTGCTGGAAGCCACCGAGTGTGAACTGGAGGGTTTGGGGCTAGTGGATGATTTCCGGCTGACCCTGGGATCCTGGTTGGCAGCGGGTGCCAACGGGCTGGAAGGGGAAGCCAGCTTGGCCGTGACGGTGAGCCAGCCCTCACTGCTCAAACTGATTCCCGCCAAGGTGCTGGAAGCCACCGGCCGCTCTCTGCTGGCAGGCATCCTGCTGGGCATCAAGGGCCGGGTGGGGCAGCAGCTACTCAGCGACTATCGCCTCTGGTGCCAGGAGCACTGAGCTCCAGCCGCCCCAAAAAACTATGACGATGCAGCGGCGTTGTGCCGAGGTTTTGGAGGGCGGCGCGATGCAAGGCCGTGCCATAACCGGCATGACGCTCCAGCCCGTAGCCTGGGTAGCGCTCCGCCAGGGCGGTGATCAAGGCGTCCCGGGCCTGCTTGGCCAGCACGCTGGCGGCCGCAATCGCCAGGCAGTGGCTATCGCCTCGCACCATTGTGCGCTGGTCGCCGTGCCAGCCCCGCAGGGGCAGCACCCCATCCACCAGCAGCAGCTCAAACGGACACGACAGTTTTTGCAGGGCGCGGGCCATGGCCAGCTCTGTTGCTAGCCGGATGCCTCCGCGATCGATTTCTGCCGCCGAGGCCTGGCCGAGGGCCCAGGAAGCCGCCAGGCGCCGGATAACGGGCACCAGGGCCGCTCGCCGCCGGGCGGTGAGCTTTTTGCTGTCGGTGAGCCCCAGACCAGCCAAGGGCTTTAGCGCTGCGGCCGGCAGCACTACCGCAGCAGCAAAAACAGGGCCGAACAGACAACCGCGACCGACCTCATCAACGCCGGCGCACTCGCCCGGATCCCTGCCCTGCCAGGGATCCGACTCCGGCGGACCCACTCAGCTGGAGGCCGAGGAGCGCCGGCGGCGGCGACGTGGTTCGCCTGACTCATCAAGCTCCGGCTCAGCAACTGCCAACGCGGTGTCTACTTGGGGGGTGCCGGCTTGGGAGGTTGTGGCTTGGGAGGTTTGGGTTTTCGCTGCTGGGGTTTTGGCGGCAGAACTGCGGGTGCGACCGCGGCGAGCTGGAATCTCGACTTCAGGAGGAGCGATGCTGGCAGTGGTCGGCACCGACACCGTGACCACTGTCTCGGGCTCGCTGAGCTCTGGCAGGGGCGTAATTTCCACCGGGGCCGGCATAAGCAGAGTCTCTACGCCTGAGGCCGGCATCTCTCCAGCGCCGTACTGACCATCAGCGGCGGCCCCATTACCGCCGCGACCACCTCGTCCGCGGCGACGACGGGAACCAGCAACTGCCAGCTGCTGCCTGGCTTGCTCCAGCACTTCTTCCGCCTCCATGCCGGGGCGAACCACCCTGACCACGACGTTGTCGTTGCTGGGGGGCTGCTCGAGCAGCAGGGCTGGATTGAGGCCCATCCAACCAAACACCAATTCCTGGTCCGCATCCATCGGCACGGCCACCAGCTCCTGATCAAAGCGGCGGGGGGCCGGCTCCATGCTGGCGCCACTGCCTGAGACAGGTGCCTCGATCGGGACGATCTCGACCCCATCAGCGGCCTGCGTGGCAGGCGCATCGAGGAACTCACTGCCATTACGCACGCTTCGCCCGCCTCGGCGGCGGCGACCGGTAGCGGCCTCGGGGATGCTGGGGCTGAGCACCTCAGCGCGAGCCGATGCTACGGAGCGCACCAGGCCGGTGAGGGTTGCCAGGGGCTGAAGCGTGTCTTTGCCTGGCAGCACGGCCACATGACCCAAGCCCCCACAGCTGGGACAAGCTCGTCCAAACAGTTCGTAGATGTTCTGCCCCTGGCGCTTGCGGGTGAGCTCGACTAGGCCGAGCTCGGTGAGCTGGGCTATCTGGGGACGGGCGGCATCGTCGCGCACCGCCTGGGTGAAATGTTCGAGCAGCTGCAGCTGATCACGACGGGACTCCATATCAATGAAGTCGATGATCACGACGCCACCGATGTTGCGCAGCTTCAGCTGGCGGCCGATCTCCACCGCCGCTTCGCAGTTGGTCCAGAGCACCGTCTCGCGGGAGTTGGCCGAGCGGGTGAAGGAGCCGGAGTTGACATCAATGACAGTGAGCGCCTCGGTGGGCTCGATAATCACGTAGCCGCCGGAAGGCAGATCAACTCGCGGCTTCAAGGCATCGCGAATGGCGGCATTGACCTTGAAATGCTCGAGAATCTCCGCCGATTCGGTGTGAGCTTCCACCAGCACCGTGGTGTGATCAGAGCCCAAAAAGGCATTGGCCCGGGCAACCGCTTCCGGTGTATCAACCACCACCCGCACCAGCTCTGGGCTATAGAGATCGCGCAAGACGCGATGCACAAAGTCTTCGTCGCGGTTGAGCAGGACCGGCGGGCTGGCGGTTTCTGCGGCGGTTTGGATGCCCTCCCACTGGCGCAGCAGGGCTTCAAGGTCGTCGATCAGCAGCTCTTCGCTAACAGCTTCTGCCTCGGTGCGGATCAGCAGGCCGGCGCCTGGTGGCTTGATCAGCACACCGAGGGCCCGCAGCCGGTTGCGCTCGTTCTCACCGTTGATGCGGCGGGAGATGTTCACTCCCTGGCCGTGGGGCTGCAGCACCAAAAACCGCCCCGGCAAGGCCAGGTTGCCGGTGAGGCGGGGGCCCTTGGTACCGGTGGGCTCCTTCATCACCTGCACCAACACCTTCTGGCGCGGCTCCAGCAGCTCGGTAATGGCGGCAGCTCCCTTGCGCAACCGCAGGGGACCCAGATCGGTGACGTGAATAAAGCCGTTCTTTTCGCTTTCGCCGATATTTACAAAAGCGGCATCGATGCCAGGCAACACATTTTCAACGGTGCCTAGATAGACGTCTCCGATCTGATAGCGGCCTTGGGCTACAACCAGTTCATCAACACGTTCGTCGTTGAGAACTGCAGCGATTCGCAGTTGCTCGGCTATGACGATCTGCTGGGGCATGGGGAATGGGATGGGCCCGACGGGCCCGGCCAGGGATAAAACGATGGATATGGGCGGACTTGAAGGCTGAAACCTGGTTCAAGCCCTACGGGGCCAGGCCAGAAAAACATCAACAAGCCAAAAACTTGGACTATTAAAAGTCCAGAAAATGATCGGAACGCCGGCAAATCCGGATCGCTCTGGCGGCAATACTGCAAAAAATGCTGTTCTGAATCTTTCGCGCATCGAGTGCCGCGAAACAGCTTTCAAGAATCGAGCTTCCTGAGAGCGGTGGGGCGAAGACTGGGACAGAGGTGTCCTGGGGCGGTTAAACCAGCGAACCTGGCTACCGGCAACCGTTGGAACTCGATCAATAAACCGAGCCCAATCGGCTATTCGCCTTGATAGGAAATTAGCACGGCTTCAGCACCAAGCCTTTCCGCCGTAAGCCACTCAGGGCAAGGGATTGACCGAGCCGTTCAGCGAGCCAGTGCTGCACCTGCTCAGGGCGGAGACTGCGGCCAGCGGCATCGATCGCAGCCCATAGGGTGCACAGCAAGGAACCATCCGACTGCGGCTCCGCCCATTGCAAATCGAGCAAAAACGGCCGGCAATCGCGGCTGCGGGGGCGACCTTTTTTATCTGTGTCGTTCCAGGTCAGCGTCTCAGCGGCTATCAGGCTGGCGCGGGCCTGCTGCCACTGCTCCAGGGTCGGTGGCGCCCCGGCTTGGGGCTGCAAAACAAACTGCCAATGGGCAGAAGCCAGCTCTTGGGAAAGGCTGACGCCAAACACCTCAACCCGAATAGCCGAGAGCAACTGGAAGCCAGCTGGAAGCTCAGGCTGCAACCGAGAGCGCACCAGGCCTGGATCCACCTGTTCGGTGAACTCCAAATCCAGCCACTCGCCGCTGCCCTCTACCCCTAAGGGCAGCGGCAGGGCTAGCTGCAGGCGAGGCAGAGGATGGAAGCCACCGGTGAAACTCACCGGCAAGCCAGAGCGGCGCAGGGCCCGCTCCAGCATTCGCAAGGTGTCTAGGTGGCTGATCAAAGCCAGGGAGCCAGTTTTGGCAAAGCCAATGCGGAGCCGGTCGACCCGCTCGCTGGCAGGGGCCCGCTGGGGAAGGGCCGCCGGAATGGCAGGCGGCGGAATTACCACGTTGTGGCCAAGCTCCGGGCCGCACACGCCACAGCTGCTGCAGCCATCAAAGGAGCAATCGGGCACCACGGTGGCGGCTAGGGCACGCTGCAGGTCCTCAGCCAGCCAGCGCTTATCCAGGCCGGAATCGATGTGGTCCCAGGGCAGGCTCTGTTCGCAAAAGGTCTCCAGGTCAGCAGCATCCATCGCCTCCACCGCGCTCCAGGCGCCTAGCTCCAGCTGGCGGTAGCGGCCACCCAGGCCCGCCGCCTCGATCGCGCCGGTCCAGGCGGTGTAGCTGCGCTCGGCCGACTCAAACCAGGCATCCAATCCCGCCCCGGCCCGCCAGGCCGCCTCAATCACCGCTGAGAGGCGACGGTCGCCGCGGCCGACAAAGTCTTCCACCGCGGAAAGGCGCACATCACTGAAATTAGTTTTGAGGCCCCGCAACTGGCGCAGGGCCCGGCGCAACAGCTCCTGACGCCGCCGAAATTCATCGGTGCTGACGCTGTGCCACTGGAATGGCGTGTGGGGCTTGGGCGTGAAATTACTGATCGTGAGGTTGAGCTCCAGCCGGCCGAGATCGGAGCACTGCCCTTGCAGGGCCTGGCAAGTATCGGCGATGCCGAGCACGTCAGCGTCAGTTTCACCCGGCAGACCGATCATGAAATAAAGCTTCAACTTGCGATAGCCGTTCTCCATCGCCGTACGCACGCCGGCCAGCAGCTCTGCGTCGGTGAGCCCCTTATTGACGATGTCGCGCAGACGCTGGCTGCCAGCCTCCGGCGCAAAGGTGAGGCCCGCCTTGCGGGTACCGCCCAGGATGTGGGCGATGTTTTGATCAAAACGATCCACTCGCTGGCTAGGCAGGGTGAGGCTCACGTTTTTGTCAGCCAGGCGATTGCGCAGCTCCACCCCCACCGCAGGCAGAGCCAGATAATCCGAGCAGCTCAGCGAAAGCAGCGAGAAATCGCTGTAGCCGGTGCGGCCCATGCCCTCCTCAACGGCTTCAATGACCGCTTCTGGCTCCACATCGCGGGCAGGGCGAGTCAGCATCCCCGGCTGACAGAAGCGGCAACCGCGGGTGCAGCCGCGGCGAATTTCCACCGTGAGCCTGTCGTGCACGGTTTCGATATGGGGCACCAACCCCATGGCGTAGTGGGGCATCGGCGTGGCCGTTCGCCGCTGAACCCGAGCAGGGGCGCCTGGTTCGAGCGGCTCGATGCTCACCCCATCGACGCCGGGGCCATAGAGCGAGGGCACGTACACGCCAGGCACCTGAGCCAGATCGCGCAGCAGCTGCCGGCGCGTATGGCCGGCTGCGCGAGCCTCAGCCACCACCAGGCCGATCTCCGGCAGCAGCTCCTCGCCATCGCCGAGGGCCACGAAGTCGAAGAAGGCAGCAAAGGGCTCCGGGTTGCTGGTGGCGGTGGGGCCGCCGGCAAAGATGAGCGGTGGCGCATCCGGGTGAGCCAGGGGCAGGTCGCCCCGCTCAGCAGCCCGAATCGGGATGCCGGCCAGCTCCAGCATCTCGAGGATGTTGGTGCCGCCCAGCTCGTAGCTGAGCGAGAAGCCCAGGATGTCGAAGGCGGCTAGGGGGCGCCGGCTCTCCACTGCAAAGAGGGGGGCACCGCGCTCGCGCAGGCGTGCCGCCAGATCAGGAGCAGGCAGGTAGCTGCGGTCGCACAGCTGGCCGGGAACGGCGTTGAGGATTGAATAGAGAATGATGTGGCCGCTGTTGCTTGCCCCCACCTCGTAGACCTCGGGGTAGGTGAGCGCCCAACGCACCCCTACTTCCTTCCAATCGGCCTCCCAGTCGCGCGGCTTCACCCCCAGCTCATTGCCCAGGTAGCGGGCGGGCTTGCTGATGCCCAGATCAACCAGAGCGTCGAAGTCGACCGGCGCATCAGCCGAGGTGGCAACGGTCACGGGCACGGCGGCTGGAAGCTGAGTTGATCGTATGCAGCACCGGGCTCAGAGCTGCTGCACCGCCGGCGTGAGCGCCAGCTCGCCAGCCTTGCGCACCAAAGCTCTATCGAAGCTGACCAGAGCCGCGCAGCCCTCACTGCGCAGCAGATGCAGGGCATCGGCGAAATCCAGGCCCTTGGCATAGGCCTCGAGGGCCTGCAACACCTGCTCCTCCTGCTCCAGATGCAGTTGGCGGATCGCGTTCAAGCCTCGGAAGGCCCGAATGATCGCCTCCCGGGGCAATTGATAAGCGCCGCGCAGGACCCATTCCAGCTCCAGCACCACGGTGATCGGCACGAAACAGGCTGAGCTGTCGTCGATCAGATCGGCCACGCGGCGGGCCTGCTCAGGGTCGTCATTGGTGAGTAGGCGCACCAGCAGGTTGGTGTCAAGGGCCACCGGCAAGGTCATGGCGTTCCCTTGGAGACATAGAGCGCCGGGTCCATGCGCTCAAGCGGCACAGGCTCACCC
Source organism: Cyanobium sp. BA5m-10 (assembly GCF_024346255.1). NCBI lineage: Bacteria > Bacillati > Cyanobacteriota > Cyanophyceae > Synechococcales > Prochlorococcaceae > Cyanobium > Cyanobium sp. BA5m-10. The sequence continues at coordinate 65,874 of NZ_JAGQCP010000009.1, forward strand.
TCATAGTGAGCCGCACCAATCAGTGCATGAGCACTGGCCGCATTGGCCGCCCCCTGGGGGGCCAGATGCAGGCCATCGGGCTCAAGGTTCAGGGCCAGGCGATCGCCGGCGCGTAGCCCGAGCAACTGGCGCAGCCGGGCTGGAATCACCAGCTGGCCCTTGGAGGAAAGGGTGAGCAGAGCATCCATCCGAGCATCCACAGGCCTGCTTACCAGCGTAAGCCAAATCTGCCGCATAGGACAATCGCCCCATCACTCACCGGGCCCGGCGGCGGCCCACCCCGCGCACCATGGCTCAGGTCAACGGCAATTATCTCAAGCTCAAGGCGGGCTACCTCTTCCCTGAGATCGGACGGCGGGTGAAGGCCTTCAGTGAGGCCAATCCCGAGGCGCCGATCATCCGCCTAGGCATCGGCGATGTGACCGAGCCGCTCCCTGAGGCCTGCCGCACCGCCATGAAGGGCGCCATCGATGAAATGGGCAGCCGCGAGGGCTTCCACGGCTACGGCCCCGAGCAGGGCTACCTATGGCTGCGGGAAAAAATCGCCGCTAGCGATTTCCAGGCCCGCGGCTGCCAGGTGAGCGCCGAGGAGATCTTCGTCTCCGACGGCTCCAAATGCGACAGCAGCAACATCCTCGACATCCTCGGCGAGGGCAACCGCATCGCCGTGACAGACCCGGTTTACCCGGTTTATGTGGACAGCAATGTGATGGCAGGGCGCACCGGCGACGCCGACGATGCGGGGCGCTATGGCGGCCTCACCTACCTGCCGATCACCGCAGCCAACGGCTTCACCGCCGAGATCCCCACTGAAAAGGTGGATCTGATTTACCTGTGCTTTCCCAATAACCCCACCGGCGCTGTAGCCACCAAGGCGCAGCTGCAGGCCTGGGTCGATTACGCCCGCGCCAACGATGCCCTGATCCTGTTTGACGCCGCCTACGAGGCCTTCATCCAGGACCCCGAACTACCCCACTCGATCTACGAGATCGAAGGCGCCCGCGAGTGCGCCATTGAGTTTCGCTCCTTTTCCAAGAACGCCGGCTTCACCGGCACCCGCTGCGCTCTCACCGTGGTGCCCCGCGGCCTGATGGGCACTGCCGCCAATGGCGAACGGGTGGAGCTTTGGGCCCTGTGGAACAGGCGCCAGTGCACCAAATTCAACGGCGTCAGCTACATCGTGCAGCGCGGCGCCGAGGCGGTGTATTCGGTCGAGGGGCAGGCCCAAGTTCAGGCTCTGGTTGCCTTTTACATGCAAAACGCGGCGATCATCCGCCACGAACTAACGGCCGCCGGTATCCAGGTGTATGGGGGCGAGCAGGCCCCCTACGTGTGGCTGAAAACCCCCGAAAACATGGATTCCTGGGGCTTCTTCGACCACCTGCTCGGCAAAGCCCACGTAGTGGGCACCCCCGGCAGCGGCTTCGGCGCCGCGGGAGAGGGCTACTTCCGCCTTTCGGCCTTCAACAGCCGGGAGAACGTGGAAGAAGCCATGGGGCGCATCCGGGCCCTTTAATAGGGCGAAACGTCATGTCTGTTGCCATGACTCCTATGCCAATCGCCACCCAGAGTCCCAGCCGCGAGAGCGGCGGGGCAGCCGTGATGGAGAAGGCCCCGGAGCGGGTGCGCAAGCCATCGCCCCGCTACAAGGTGCTGCTGCACAACGATCCCGTCAACTCGATGGAATACGTGGTGACCACCCTGCGCCAAGTGGTGCCCTCGCTCAGTGAGCAGGACGCGATTGCCGTAATGCTGGAGGCCCACAACACCGGCGTAGGACTGGTGATCGTCTGCGATCTAGAGCCCGCTGAGTTTTATTGCGAAACCCTTAAGGGCAAGGGCCTGAGCAGCAGCCTCGAGCCCGAAAGCTGATGGAGCCGCCTGCTGCGGCAGCTAACGCGGCAGTGCGACCGCACTGGTGGGGCACCTTGTTGTACGTGCCCTTGCTCTACCTAATGGGTTGGCTGGTGGCCCGGCCTCTTGCCCTCCTAGCCCCCAACTGGCGCTCCGACCAGGTGGATCTGGCGGGTCTGGTAGTGGCCCTGATTTTGTTGCTTACCAGCCTGCCTTTGAGACTGAGGCGGGTTTGGCAGGAGTCCAATCCCTGGCTGCGCCTGGGATTGGCTGTGCCAGGTGCCCTTGCCCTACGCAGCGGCGTGCGGGGGCTGCTGAAGGCACTGCTCTTACTCGCCCTAGTTGCCGCGGGCTTAATGCTCGCGGGCCAAGCCCAATGGCTTGGGGAGCTCAATGGAGCCCTGCTGCTCAACGGCCTGCTGCTGCTGGCGGGGGTGGGATTTGCCGAAGAGCTGCTGTTTCGCGGCTGGCTATGGGGCGAACTGGAGCTCCAGCTGGGGGCACGCCGGGCGCTGGTGGTGCAGGCGCTGCTCTTTGCCCTGCTGCACCCCTGGTATCGGGCCCCTGGGCTCGAGGCCTTGGGGCTGCTGGGGGGCCTAATTCTGTTGGGTCTAGTGATGGCTCTGCAGCGGCGAGCCGACTCAGGCTCCCTATGGGGAGCAATAGGCCTGCATGGCGGCCTGGTGGGGGGTTGGTTTCTAGTGCAGAAGGGCCTGCTGCAGATTTCCCCAGCAGCGCCTGGCTGGCTGGTGGGTCCCGGTGGCGCCGACATCAACCCGATCGGCGGACTGATTGGCTGGATAGGCCTAGGCGCCCTGCTCTGGATTCGCCGCCGCTGGTGGAGCAAAGACGGGTCTAGCGGGTCGCCGTAGCCAGGGCTTTGCGCCCCTCCACTGGGGCATGTAGGGCCTCTTCCAGTGGGGCGAGGCCGTAATCACGCTCAAGCAGGTCCATCACGGTGCGGCCGAAATCACCGGGGTTGCGCTCGAAGGCCTCGAGGCAGATGCGGCCGAAGGTGCTGCCCATCGGCTCAGGGTTCCAGAGCAGCTGACGAGCAGTCCAAGGCAGCATGCTCATCGGGTTGTAGCCAGGCTTGATCAGGCCCTGATCAAAGCCGTATTGCTCCAGGTGGGTGTGGGGCTGCAGGCCGATGAAAAAGATCGCCGGCTCGACTTTGTCGGCCCCGAAGATGCGCTCCAGCTCGCGGTGATAGGCCACGGTCTGGCGGATCGTCTCTGGCCGCTCGTCGATCACGTTGAACGAGTAATTCACCGACACGTGCTCACGGAAGCCGGCCCGAGCCAGCAGGCGGCAGTTCTCGAGCACGGTGCGCAGGTTGTAGCCCATGCGCATCTTGCGCACGAGCTCCTGGGAGCCCGAGGTGATACCGATCTCGAAGTAATCCATGCCGGTGGCCACCATCAGCTCAGCCAGCTCGGCGTCGAGATTGTCGGCGCGGATATAGGCGGCCCAGCGGATATCGCTCCAACCCTGGGCCTGAATCGCCCGCAACAACTGCTTGGCGTCGTCGATGTAGCGCCGGGCCGGGATGAACTGGGCATCGGTGAACCAAAAACCTCTCACGCCCTTGGCGTAGAGCTGGCCCATCTCAGCGATCACCTCCTCCACAGGATTGACGCGCACCGCCTTGCCCTCCACCACGGTGTAAACGCAGTAGCAGCAGTTGTGGGGGCAGCCGCGCTTGGTCTGGACGCCCACGTAGAAGTCACCGCCGTCGAGATACCAGTCGAGCTGTGGCCAAATCTCGGCGATGTAGGCGTAGTTGCAGGCGGTTTTATCCATGCCAGCCGGCTGCTCGTGGATCAGCCCGGGCCGGGGTGCCTCACCCGCCAAAAAGCAGCGCTCCGCAGCAAGGGATTCACCGCGGATCAGCTTCTCCAGCAGGGGCTCCCCTTCTCCCACCGACACCACGGTGCCCTTGGGCAGCTTGCGGCCCAGCTGCTCATAAAACACACTCACCGCACCCCCTCCCAGCACAGCGGTTGCCTTGGGCTCGAAGCGGCGGGACCGGCGCAGGCCGCGGCGCACCAGCCGCAAATTGCGCCATAGCTCACCGTAAAAGGAAGCCATCAACCCCAGGCCACCCAAGGCACCGCGCAGGCGCCGCAGCGGATTGCGTGCATAAAACACCTCAAAGGAGTTCTGCAGGGGATTGCCGCCACGCCCATCCACGGGCGCATAAATCTGGATGTCGCGCCAGGAGAACACCAGCAGGGTGGGCCTAAACGCCTCAACTGCCCGCAGCAGCACCTGCTCCACATCAAGGAGGGGCACTGCCGCCAGATCAAGAATCTGCTGAGGCAGGTGCGGGAACTGCTTATGCAGGTGATCAGCCAGGTAGATCGGGCCGATCGGAAAAATTGGATTGCAGGGAAGCCGCACCAGCAGCACCCGTTGGTCGCTCGCGGCGCTCACGGCCATGGACTTCTGGGTCCGGAAGATTTGGACGCTAACAACCTTGATTCGGCGCGGAGAGCCTGGCGCCGCATAGCCAGCGGCAAACAGCGGCGCCAGGCTTGATGCACACACAGCCGAGGAGTCAGCTCATAGCCAGCCTGGGCAAGCACTTCCGCTAACTCCGTTGGCGTGGGCTGGGGATAGGCGCGGTTGATCACGTCACTGCTATCGATGCCGCCAAGATCATCGATACCCGCCGCCAGGGCAGCAGGTAGCTCTTGCAAGGGCCAAAGATTTGGTGGCAACTGCAGGTGCACTTGCGGCGGCAGGATTGTCCGGGCTGCGGCAATGGTGCCAAGCAGGTCGGCCTGCTCAGTGGCATTGAGCAACAGAGCAGAAGTGGCATCGGGGCGGAAGGGCTGGAGGATCACCTCCTGCAAGTGACCCCAGCGGCGCTGCAGCTGGGCCAGCAACTCCAGGGCCGCGAGCCTGTCGGCCTCGGACTCCCCCACGCCCAGCAACAGCCCCGTGGTGAAGGGGATCCCTAAACGACCAGCCTGCTCCAACTGGCCGAGTCGCACCGCCAAGCTCTTGCTCGGAGACTGGCGATGCAAGGCGTCGTAGGCCAGGCCGAGCCCTTCCAGCATCAGCCCCATGGAGCCATTAAGTCGGCCCAGGGCGGCCATTTCAGCTATCGAGAGGGGGCCCGCGTTTGTGTGCGGCAGCCGGCCCTCTATCCAGGCCAGACGACTAAGAGCCAGCAGACGACTGAACCAGGCGCGGCGCTGGGGGGAGCCGGGCGGCACCTCGCCGCTTAGCAAAAGCACCTCCGCAGCCCAGGGGCGCAGCCTCAATGCCGCTTGCGCCTGGGCATCACTGAGCCCATCAGCTAAGGGATCTAAGCCATCTGGGGGGCGCCGAAAGCTGCAATAACCGCAGTTGTTGAAACAGAAGCGGGTGGGTACAAGGGTGACGCTGGGGCTCCAGGTGATCTGCCGCACCCCGATATAAGCAGCGCTTATGGGATCCATCAGCAGGGCTTTGGCGCCTCCCGGCCGGCCTTCTCACTAATCCCGCAATCTTCCGTTACAGTCCTGTTACGCAATGTCCTTGCGCTCGACGGGATTCCGTCTGGTGGCTTGCCACCTTCCATAC
>NZ_JAGQCP010000090.1:0-5376 GCF_024346255.1 Cyanobium sp. BA5m-10
AAATCCCTCGTCCAGTCCTCGCGCTGCGTCAAGGATCTAGCCATGCGCCCCGTTGGGGCGTCCTTGTCACATCCCTGCGGCTGGCCGTTGGGGGTGGGGTTCTCTGCCGTCCCCAGATGGCTGCCCCGCTTTCCCGCTCTGCTCTCCGTGCCCGCGATGCCCTGGTCCTCGAGCACCTCTCGCTGGCTGATGCCGTTGCCTCAGCTGTAGCCCGCCGCTTCTTCCCTTTGGTTGAGCGGGAGGATCTGATCCAGGTAGCCAGAGAAGCCCTGCTCCGTTCAGTGCTGCGCTGCAAAGCAGGTGAGCCAGCTGAGCCCTATCTGCGCCGCTGCATCTCAGGTGCCCTGCAGCATCACCTGCGCGATCGGGTGCGGCTAGTGCGCATTCCACGCCGGCTGCATGAGCAGGGTCAGTGCCCTTTGGGTCACATCAGCCTTGATGGCCACGCCGCTGGTGAGCCGTGCCTGCTCGATCAGCTGGCCAGCCCAGAGCAAGAAGCAGCCGGGCCCGCTGATGATCTGGCGCTGGAGCAGCTAGTAGATCAGCTGCCTGCCGCACAAGCCACGGCCCTGAGGCTCACCATCCTTGAGGGCCTGTCACTGCGGCAGGCGGCAGAGCAGCTGCAAATCAGCGCCATGTCGGTGCAGCGGGCCCAGAAGAAAGCGCTTGAGGCTCTGCGGCAGCAGCTGAGCTGAGCTTTTCAGCCTGTCACTGCTGCTGTTCCTCCTGTTGCCAGGACCGACAAGGGCACCAATGCCACTGCCATCAAGAACCAGCTGGGGTTTGTTATTCGCAGGTAGGTTGCGTGGCTAGGTGCTTGCAGCGCTGATGCTGGCTGCAGTTACCCAGCGGCCTAACCATGATCCGCATCGTGATCCAGTGGCAAGACCAATTTGCCCATTGGCAGCGCCTCCAGGAAAAGCACAACCAGGCCGATGCTTACCGCACTGCTCAGGCCCGCGCCCGCAGTACGGGCAAGCGCCATCGCCTGGTCGATGAAGCTGGACGACTACTTGATCTATTGGAGTCTTAACTCATGACAGTTCCAGTCAAAAAAAGCATTGCAATTGCCATAGCCGCCGCAGGGTTAGTAGCTGGCGTTATTGGTGCCCGGTCATGGACCCAGAAACCGCCAGTGGAGGTGCGCGCCCTTGAGACCGTGTTGCGGCGTCTAAGCCGTGGCAACGACCTAGGCAGCCAGCCGATCGCTTTCATGGTGGCTAGCGGTAGCTACACCGCCCAACTTGCCGAGCAACGGGGTCTTTGCAAGCCTGATCAGTGTCAGATGTTTACCCAACTCAACCCTTACCAACGCTATGGCAATGGCTGGGACGAACTAATACGCCAGGGTTACACCCTTGGCGATATCGAGGGTTGGGCGGCGTCCAGCGGCACCGTAGTAATACCGCGTGCCACCTTCCGCGCCTACGGCCCCCACACCGGTTATTTGGCATGCACGGTGGCTCACGAGATCGCGCACATCAGACGCCATCACATCTTTGAGCAGAGCTATCACCTAAATCACAACCTCAAAGGCCAGCCAGAGGAGCAAAAAAAGCTTGCGGAGATGAAACGCTCGCGCGAGTTCGAGCTGGAAGCTGACCGTGATGCCGCCACCATGCTCAGCCGCGCTGGCTACCCCGGCCGTGTCTGCCAGCAAGAGCTTGAGTTCATGCACCGCTCCGTCGGTGATGGCTCGATTACCGAGCCCGAGTCAACCCATCCCGGCTATGAGGAGCGTCTTAAAGCCATGCGCGCTCACTACGACGCCATGGAAAAGCAACCAGCCAAGACGCAAGCAAATACCCGCGCCAGCTATAGCTACGACCGCTCTGACAACCTGCTCACCTTGACCCCGCAGCAACGCTGACCAGCTTGCCCTCCCTATGGTGATCGGCCACAATGCTGAACCCAGCTCCGGGCAAGTCGTCGTTGCCTGCCAAGTTAGCTTTCTGATGCGGCCGCTACTTCGTCAGGGGGAGCAGTGGTTACTTGAGCCGGTGCGGCCTGGAGAATCAGCAATTCCTTTGGCCCTGGAGCCTTTGATCGCTCAGGGCTCATTGGCGTGGTGGTGCATGCGGTGCATCACCTCAGCAAGCCGCGTTTGAGGAAGATCTGACGGCCGGGTAGAGCCTTGGTCGTGGGGATGGTCACGACAACGGCCCGAAGGTGGAACCATGCTATGGCGCGGTAACTGTTCCTCAACAGCTCCGCGCCACCCCAGAAACTTGGTGCGCCGAATTCGGCAGCGCCTGAGCATTGAGAACTGGTGGCACTGGCCCAGCGATGCTGAGTTGGGTGAGGACGCCCGTCGCTAGATCATCCGGGTCGGGCTCAGGCGCTACCGCTTGATCCGCCATGAGTTCGGGAGCCCTACGAGATCAAGTGATACCGGCCCTGGGAGTTGTGACGAACGCCGCCTACGCGCCTAAACAAGACGTCTAGGCAGCTCTAGCTGGGCTGCCCTGCGAAGGGCTCTGTCCAAACCCTGTCCAGCCTGGAGGAGAAGCCAATCGGCGAAAAGTCAATCGGGGCGAAAGGATTCGAACCTGGGCCCTAGTGCTCGCAGAGAAATATTGCGCGTAGTTAACGAATACAGCTAAAGCACCGTGATGCGTGAGGTGATCTGCTCCAGGCTCAGCAGAGCAGTCTCAAGGACTTCTGCAGAGATCACTGCGATGGACAGGGCAGTCATCGGTCTTGTGGCGAAAGCACACAGTGCTCCCACAGGCATCCGGCCCAGAACTATGCACCCACTGCATAAAAGACAAAACCTAGCGCTGTAGGCTAAGTTGGTGGGAAGCATCAAGACTGAGCGAAGGCATCCTGGTAAGCGTAAAGTGCCATTAGTGACTAGTCTTGACAGATAACCTTGCAAGGCCTAATATTCAGAAAGATTTATTTTAAGTGATGAGTTCAAGGTCTTGGTTGACATCGCAGATGCTTGCCGTTGTCGTGGCAGTTGCTCCGGCAGCGGCCATAGCGTCAACCACCGCATACGTGGGAGGCGGACTACTTAGTGGCACCGTTGAGGCGTGCCTCAAAGATATGAAGACGGCAGCGGACAAAAATGGATTTACAGAATCGCAAGAAACAATTATGAGTGACGACAAGAAGTCGGGTGATTTCCATGCTAACCACAAAAACTCACCCATGCATTTTACTGCCTTTTGCTCTCCAAAAGCAGGAGTATGGTCTATGAGCGTTAGCGGCATCGATAATGACATGACGTTCGAAATGTACGGGAAAGTGTTGGATGCAATTCCGTAAGCATGTCTCGCTGATGCCTGTGATTCTGGGCGCCATTGCCAAATAACCAGTCCTGACGCGATCCCGGCAGGGCGCCAAGATGTTTAGCAATGTGGAATGCGGTCCAGCGCATCCAACAGGAAAAACCTCATCACTCTTGGTCCCAACTGCGCAGCTTTCGTTGGGACCATGTTGATGTGACCTACTGGCAAGTGCGGCTTAGTTGCGCTTGATCAGCGCATTGAGGAATCACCCACCCAGAAGCTGTGCGGATGGTGTCAGTGCCATCACAAAGGCGCCGCAGATCAAGGCCAGCAGGGCGATTAAGAAGGTGGGGGATATGACCCTGCTTCCCTGGCCAGAAGCAGGCAGCTGAGCCGCCCAGATCTGTCCTGTCCTGACCTGCAAAACTTGGACTGGCCCTAGCTGGGTCGGCTTCCGGTGGGGCTTACTCCGGGTCCTCTCCATTGTGCTTCCTTCTTGCGTCAGTACGCCTCTGGGATCGGTCCCATCGCTGCGCCACACCTGGCGCCGAATCCCATGGCCACCTATAGCGCCCAGTCCAAGTTCTGCCGGCCAGAAGAAGATCCCTTCCTGCTGCTTGATCGCGCTTCGCGTTCTATCGAGCAGCTGCTGCGCCGTGATCTGCCGCTGCGGCGCACCTGGAGCGAGCAGCCCTATGGAGAAGAGGAAATCACGCTCCTAGAAGAGGAGGTGCTGCCTGCCATCGCTAAGTGCCTGGCCCGAATCGATGCCATCGATTCAGCTCTCAGCGCCGCTGGAGAAGAGCTTTATCGCCAAGAGGTATTAGCAGCTGCTCAGAAGCGCCGGGTTCTGCTCCCTGGGGAGGTGGCGCTTATCTGAGCCGGCAATCCAAGGGCCAGTTTTGCTGGCCCATTTTTTGCTGGCTGACGCCAATCAATTCAAACAACGGAAATTCGGTTGTTTGAACCAGAGCTCTGACACAGCCAGTTTTGGAGAGGGCCTCCTGCCCCCCAGCTGGGCACTAATGCGTGACTGACTGACACCGGATGCCTGTAATCAAGGTGCTTTTTCTTGCCAGTTAGCAGGACCGCATCCCTAGAGACCTTCTCACCGCGCTCCTACTGCGTAGAGGCAGCAATCAGCTCCGCTTGCTTTGGTTGATCCCGGACGTAGCAGCCGGCAGGCGGACAGAACCAGCACAGTTGGCTTTGGGGCACTGCTGGTAATTCGTCGAGCACCCCTTGCAGGTTGCCCTCACTTGCTCGCAGCAGGAAAGGGCTACGCAAGTGGCTACGCCACCCTTGCCTGCTGCTGCGCCGTGGGGCGTCACCTGGGGGTTCCTCGCCAAAATTTCCATGGCAGCTCCACAAGGCCCCGTCTGCAAGATCCGCCTGCTGATCGTCCATCGCTATGCGCCCGGAATCAAAAAGAGCGGCGCTCAGCCCTGCACTGTTGAGCACTTCGGAAGGCGCGGTAAGCCCGTCAAGAAGATGCGGCTAATCCCTGCTGAAAAAGCATTTGCCTTTGCACGCAAGTTCCAGGGCCTCCCCGGCGTCACCGTCTCAGTCTGCTAATCCCACCCTGGGGGGCCATCGGCCCCCTTTTATTGGGGTGCTGGCTGGTGGCAGGTCTAGCGGGCAGGGGAGCAGAAGAGAGCAGTAAACAGACCAAAGCAGCGGCCTTGCTTGCTCCACCCGCTCCCGCCTGGTCGGGGTTGCGCGGCGTTTGTGCCCGCTGAATAAACCGTGCAAACCGTGCACATAAACTGTGCAAGCCGTGCAAACCAGGCACAGACACAGACCTATTGGACAACAGCGAGTCAGGGGATTCCACCGCTCCCGCCTGCTCGGGTTCCATTGCCCCTTCTGCACACTTGTCAGCTGGAAGTAGAGCAGCGGGCTGCCTGCTCCAGCCGCTCGCTCCCGCTCGGGCATTCCGCATAGGCCCGTGCCCGCGGGGAAACCTGGCAGCTGCAAAGGCCTGAACGACAACTACGGCGACTACAGCCTCTCCCGCCTGGTCGGGCTTCCGTTTGCTTAACCGTCTCCGTCGATTCAGCACCTCAGCTGGGTGGAGGGGGCCCATCGGCTCTGCAAAACCGCTCTCCAGTTTTCCCCGCTTCTCGGGGTGTCTGCCGACAAT
>NZ_JAGQCP010000091.1:0-5281 GCF_024346255.1 Cyanobium sp. BA5m-10
CGCCGTTCCCGATCACACCCCGACCATGGATGAAGGATCAGGAGTTGTCTCCTGGACCGATCCAGATGGCCGCCAACACCACCTCCACACCGACCCCGACGAAGCGGCCGAGTTCTTCGCCTGCAGCAATGCCCTGGCCGCCGGCCGCAATGAATTGCGAATGATCCTGGACGCCTCCGCCTTCTGGCTGGAGGCTGTCACCGATGCAGGTCTGCCCCCGGCCGATGCCCTGGGCTTCCTCACGGGCCGCATAGGCCGGGAGCTGGAAAACCTCGCCCGCCTGCTGGTGGATGGCCGCCTGACCCCCTTTGTGGAGCTGCTGCTATCTGAGGTGCCCGACTCTGAAAACGGAGAGGGGCAGTGATGACACCGGAGGCGCAATCCCAGATCTAGCGGGCTGAGCCCCTGCAGCTGAAATAACTCAAAAATGCCTGTATGACTAGAAAGCGGCCAAACTAGGGGCCCTAAATGGCAGTCAGCCCTTGCGATCCTGGCCACCATCGGTAGCGTGGTGACTAGACATCGAGTCGGCCTGTGATTCCAACTAAGTCGCGAAACGTGCAGGTAACTGTGCGGGCCACGCCGGAAGAACGGGCCTGGTTTCTGCATGTGGCATCTGCCCAGCAAATAACCCTGAGCGATCTGGTTCGCCAGTCGATCGCGATTGAAGGTGCCCGCCTAGGGATTCCTGCTCCAGCTGCCCCTGTGGCTGCCTGAGCGAAAGGGCCTGAAAAGGCGAAAGGGCCCCCGGGTACGAAACCGGAGGCCCTTCCTAACTGACAACCCAGACCCCAAGCAGGTGGAAGCGCGGGGGGATCTGGAACACAAACGGGCCCTAGGGCCCGCTCCTTCCTTGAATCGTATTCCTTTCGGTGACCGGCCGCAACCCCGCCCGGTTAGTACACCCCCAGATCTTAGCTACGGCACGGGTTTACGGCTGCTGCCTGCCCGTTCCCAGCGCCCGCAATACGCAGAAGCCCTCGGTAAAGAGGTGCAGTTGCGGTGGGCTAATCCAACCGCCGAGGCCCCGGCCTGGCTGCGGGAGTCGTTCCCCAGCCGCCGCCCTCCCGCCAGCCGGCTGTGGGCCTTCACCACCGATAGCCGCGGCCGAGTGGTGAGGGCCTTCACCGCCGACCGGCAGAGCATCGCCGCCTATGCCGAGCTGCAACGGCAGGGGGCTGGGACCTGCCCGATTGAAGGGGTCTGGCCGCCAACCATCACCCCAGGCCAGCCGGCTGAGCCGGCCCACCCCTACCTGCTGCAGCTGCAGGAGGTGGAGCTGTGATGGCCAACCCCTCCACCCTGCTGCCCCTCCACTGGGCCGAGCTGCAGCGCTCAGCCATCGCCGCCGATGTGGCCGCGGCCAACGTGGCCAGCTGGGGCCCCGGCACCGATCGCCACTGGGAGGCCGAGCGGGCCGAGCTGGTGGCCTATGCCCGCCTCCAGCTCCAGACCGAGAGCAAAACCGCCAGCGGCCTGCCCCAGGCCCAGCCGGGATTCCTGGCTGATCGCCTGATCCGCCTCGATCAGCGCTACCGCCACCTAGCTGCTGGTGGCTGGCGATCGCTGAGCGATGCACTGCCCGGGCTGGAGCCCTTCGATCAGTGGAAGCCCTCGAGCCCTCGGGCCAAGGGCCGCCGGGATGGCCGCGGCAACTGGGAGCCTCTGCCTGGCCAGGCGATCCGCTACGAAGCCCAGCCCCAGCACCCCGATGGGGGCGGCCTGCTGCTGCCCCGGGTGCCCCTGCGCTGCTGGGAGCTGATCGCTGATCGCCAAGGCCTGCCCCGCCCTGATGCCGCGGCCCTGGCCGCCGGGTTCTGGCCCTGGGCCCTGGCCACCCCTGGCCTGCAGCTGCTGATCTGCGAAGGCTGGAAAAAAAGCCTCGCCGCCGTCAGTGCTGGCTGGGCCGCGGTGGCCCTGCCCGGGGTGCAGATGGGCCGCCGACTCGGGCCCGATGGATCAGAGCGGCTGATCGAGGCCCTCCAGTTGCTGGCCCCCGGCCGCCGCTGGAAAATCGCCTTCGATGCCGAGGCCAAACCCACCACCGCCACCAAGGTGGCCGCGGCTGCTGGCGCCCTGGCCCGTGCCCTCCGCGCTGCTGGTGGCCGGGTGGAGGTGGCCCGCCTGCCCCTGCTGCCTAGGCATGACAAGACCGGCCTAGATGACTTGCTGGCCGCGGCCGGCCCCGAGGCCCTCGATCGAGCCCTAGCTACCACCGGCCCCCGGGCTGTCCTGCCCCTGCAGCGCCCCGCCGATGTGACCGCCGCGGCTGGTGCCTATCTGGCTGCTGCCGCCCCGATCCCGGGCCCTGCTGTGGCGCCGCTGGTGATTCTGAGCGCGGCGATGGGCTGCGGCAAAACCGAGGCCATCGCCTCCCATGTGGCGCCCCTCGCTGCTGCGGGGGTGCCCCTGCTGATGCCCTCCCACCGGCAGGCCCTGGGCCAAGCCGCCGCCGAGCGGGTGGGGGTGCCCTGGCGCCCGCTGCCCGGCACCGATGAGCGCTGGCAGGGGGTGGCCGCCTGCTGGGATTCCTGGCGCCCCTCCAGTGCCCTGCAGCTGAGCCCGACCGGCTGGGCCGGGGCCGTGCTGGTGGCCGATGAGTGGGCCCAGGCTGTGGAGCATCTGCTGCTCAGCTCCGGCACCACCCTGGCCGGCTACCGCGCCGAGGTGTTGCGCACCGCGGCCGAACAGCTGCCCCGCACCCTGCAGGTAATCGGCGCCGAGGCTGGGATGCCTGCCTGGGCTGTGACCCTGCTGGAGGCCCTCACCGGCCGCCGCGCCCATGTGATCGACAGCGCTGCCCGGCCGATGGCTGGCCGGCCCCTCCATTCCCCCGAGGGATTCAAACAACCCCAGGCCGCGGCCCTTGCGTTCAAGGCCCGATGGGCCGAGCTGGTGGCCGCTGGTGAGCCGTTCCTCTGCTGGACCTCCAGCCAAAAAGGGGAGTTCGCCAACTCCGCCCAACAGCTGGCGGCCCTCCACCGGCTGCGCTGCCCCGGCGCCCTGGTGGATGTGTTGGACTCCACCACCCCCGAGCTGGCCGCGGCTGTGGCCGCCGACCCTGATGGCTGGGCCGAGCGCCGCACCGCTGAAGCTGCCGAGCTGGGGGTGCCCTTTGCCCTGTATTGCACCCCGGCGATCAGCTCCGGGATCAGCTGGGCCCGCTGGCGCCCTGCGGCTGTGATCGCCTACTCCGGGGGCCGGGTGGCCCCTGAGCATGTGGCCCAGGCCCTGGCCCGGGTGCGCTGCCCCGAGGTGCCCGCCTATCTGTATGCCCCCGAGCGCTGCCCCGCTGACGGCGCCGGCCGCGGCGGGCTGCGGGTGGGATCTGGCGCCACTGACCCGGCCCAGCTGATCGCAGACTTGAAGGCCGTGGCTGATCCCCTCTATGGCCAGCTGGCCGCGGCCGATGCCGAGGGGGCCTGGCTGGCTGCCTGGGCTGAGCTGGGGGCCCAACGCAACCGCCAGCGGTTTGCCTACCGCGCCTCGATCGCCGGCCTACTGGAGCGGGAGGGGTGGGCGATGGCCGCCCCTGGCCCTGAGCCCTGCCCTGCTGCTGGAGCCCAGGCCGCGGCCGACCTAAAAGCCGCCGCCACCGCCTACCGGGATGCTGCCGATCAGGCTGTGATCGCGGCCCGGCCCCTCACCGAGCTGGAGGCTGCCGAGCTGGCCCAGTGCCGCCGGCTGGAGCCCCTCGATCAGGCTGCCCTCGATCGCCACCGCCTGGCCGAGCGCTGGGGGCTGGAGGGATGCCCGCCAACCCTGGAGCTGCTGGAGGCAGACCGCGATGGCCTGCGCAATCAGTTGCGGCTGGGCTGGCTGCTCACCACCCCCGCAGCCCTCGCCCTGGTGAGCGCCCGCGATCAGGCCGCGATCGGGGCCCTCGATCCGGCCGGCCGGCCGTTTGAACCTGACCGCCTGCGGGTGGCCATCGGCCAGCAGATCAGCGCCCTGCAGGCCCTGGGGGTGCCCGCCCTGCTGGAGCGCTTCGCCGCCGGGGAGGTGATCGCCGCCGCCGACCCGGCTGTGGTGGCCCTCCATCTCAATGCCACCACCCACCGCGGCCAGCTGGCCCAGGCTGCGGGGCTGAGCCCGGCTGCCCTGCCTACCGGCACCCTGCGGGCCCTGCTGTCTGCCTGCGGCTGGCGGCTGGAGCAGGCCGGCCGGATCAAGGCCCGCGGCACTGATCGGGATGCCTACACCTACCGGGCCCACCGGCTGGCCCTGCCTGCTGGTGTGGATGCCGCGGCCCTGGCTGCTGCCTGGATCGCTGAGCTGGGGGCCCCGATCGCTGGGGCTAAAAGTTCCCTAGGAAGAAAACTCTCCTGGGGAGAAAAAAGCCCCACCCCAGCGCCGCCACCCCTGCCGCCACCGATCTGGCTCGATCTGCAGGCCCGAGGGGTGGCAATTCCATGGCCGCCGGCCCCTCCGCGCTGCCGGCAGGAGGCCCCAGCTCATGCCGCCTGAGCCCGACTGCCAACACCACACGAAAAACCCCATGGCCACCGCTGAATCCTGCCTTGCATCACTCCGGGCCGGCTGGCGACCCGATCCGCTGCCGCCGATGCCCACCGCCCTGCCGGCTGACCCGGCCGATGCTTGGGGGGCTGGCGTTGCAGCTGGCATCGCCCAAGGGCGCCGGCTGGCGGCCATGGAGATCGAGCAAGGCCGATCGCTCCGTGCTGCTGGTGGCCTTTGGGAGCGCCCCGCCGAACAGGAGGCGAAGCCATGAGCGCCGCAACCACCGTGAGCCTGCGGGCCGCCGCCACTTCCTTGGGCTTGCCAAAAAGCACTCTCGCCCAGCTACTTCGCCGTGAGCGCACCCTCGCCGCTGCCGTGGTGGGACGCGGGGCCAGGGGCAGCCTGCAGATCGACCTCGAGCAACTGCGCAGCGCCTGGGGCCAGCTGCAGGGCCCGGAGCTATCCCCAGTGCTCAGCGATCGCGGCCGCTTCGAAGCCGAGCGCCGCCGCTACTTGTGGTGGCAACTGCAGGGCCTGGTGGGCGAGCTGGAGCTTCAAGCCAGCCGCCTGGCCAATGCCGCCGAATTGACCGCCGCGCTCGCCGAGGAGGTGGCCGATGCGATTGCCGTTGCTCGGGAATGGGCCTCTAGCCCCGAGGTGGCCGCCGTTGCAGGCAAGCCTCAAGCCCAGGCACGGATCGAGCTCCAGGCCTCCATCGTGCAGCGACAGCAGGAGATCGCCGATCGGGGCAATGTTTACCCAGCGCCGCTACCCCTGCAGCCACCGCTGGCCGTGCCCACCCCGCTGCCAGGGCTCTGGG
>NZ_JAGQCP010000092.1:0-5187 GCF_024346255.1 Cyanobium sp. BA5m-10
ACCGGCTGCGGGCCGACCCCACCTGGGCCCAAGTGCCGGCCCTAGCGGTGCTGCCCCGGGGCTGCCGGGTTGAGCGGCTGCCGCGCGACCCCTGGGATGTGCCCCTGCAGGGCTGGATCGATGAAGAGGGCCTGGGGCACGCTTCTTGACGGCACGCTTCTTGACAATGCCTTTACAAGGAACGCAGTACGAGCAGCTGTTTGCCAGGATCACTTCATAGAACAGGCCACGCCTTGGATCTCAACGCTTTTACTGCTCCCTGCAGCTACGCCTCGGTCCCGGAACGGGTCCTTGCTGCCGAACTTCAGGAGCGCGGCCAGAGCCACGACGCCCTCTCGATGATGGTGAGTTCGATGGTGCGGATGGTGCAGGCCGGCAAAAGCAGCGATAGTCGTTGGCAAGCTTCTTGATTCAGCCATGAATCTGCGTGTGATTCCGGCCCTGCTGCTGCTTGCCAGCGCCGCCCCGGCCCATAGCCACGCGATTGAAAGCAGCCTGGAGCGCCTGAGCAGCCTCACAGACCAACTAGTGCTCGACAGCCGCTTCGGCAATGGTGAACCCGCCGATGATGCGGTGGTGCGCCTGGTTCCCCCCAATGGTGAACCGATCGAAGTAGGCCGCACCGATGCCAGCGGCCAACTCCGCTTCCGCCTGCCCAGCAACGCAACCGCCGCCTGGGAACTGCAGGTAGACCGCGGCCCAGGCCACCGCGACTATCTCGAGCTGCCGGGGGCGGCACCGGCCCTTTCCTCAGGTTCCAGGCGCTCCCTAGAAAAGCTGCAACTCGCGTCCAGCCCGATCCTGGCCTTGCTTGGCCTCAGCGCCGTAGCTGGCGTCCTGAGCTGGCGCCGCGGCGGCCGGCGCTGATGAGCATCGACCCCACCGGCAGCCCGGCCCTCGACCGCATGGTCGAGCGGCTGGCCAGCACCAGCGATCCACGCCGCCGCTACGAATACGTGCTCTGGCTGGCCAAAAAGCTCGAGCCCCTGCCAGAGGAGTTTCGCAATGACGCCTTCAAGGTGAAGGGCTGCGTTTCGCAGGTGTTTGTGGTGGGCGAACTAGCAGATGGCGCCCTGCACTGGCGCGGTGACTCCGACGCCGCCATCACCAAGGGACTGCTGGCCCTGCTGATTGAAGGGCTCGAAGGGCTGACGCCGCAGCAGGCCACCGCCATCGATCCGGCCTTCATCGCCGCCACCGGCCTGCAGGCCAGCCTGACTCCCTCAAGGGCCAACGGCTTTCTCAACATCCTGCGGCTGATGCAGGCCCAGGCCCAGTCCTTGGCGGCCACCCCCTAGGCCAAGCCAGTTGATTTCTAGGATCGACAAATTGATACCCCCCAACGAATGACCATCGGCATCGGCTTGCTCGGGCTCGGCACGGTGGGGGCTGGTGTGGCAGCCATCCTGGCGACCCCGGCCGGCCGCCACCCGCTGGTGGGCGAACTCGAATTGCGGCGGGTGGCCGTGCGCGACCTGAAGCGGCCTCGCACGGTGGAATTGGCAGCCGAACTGCTCAGCACCGACCCAGAAGCCGTGGTCGACGACCCGGCGGTCGACATCGTGGTGGAGGTGATGGGTGGGCTGGAGCCGGCCCGCTCCCTGATCCTGCGGGCGATTGCGGCCGGCAAACCGGTAGTAACCGCCAACAAGGCCGTAATTGCGCGTTATGGCGAGGAGATCGCCGCCGCCGCCGCCCGCAGCGGGGTGTACGTGCTGATCGAAGCCGCAGTAGGTGGAGGCATCCCGATCATCGAGCCCCTGAAGCAGTCCCTGGGAGCCAACCGGATCCAGCGGGTGAGCGGCATCATCAACGGCACCACCAACTACATCCTCAGCCGCATGGCGGCAGAGGGAGCCGCCTACCCAGACGTGCTGGCTGACGCCCAGCGGCTGGGCTACGCCGAAGCCGACCCCGCCTCTGATGTGCAGGGGGGAGATGCAGCCGACAAGATCGCAATTTTGGCGGGCCTGGCCTACGGCGGTCCGGTGCCCCGCGAGGCCATCCCAACGGAGGGGATCGACCAGCTCGATGCCCGCGACATCGCCTACGCCGAGCAGCTTGGCTATGTGGTGAAACTTTTGGCCGTGGCCCAGGCGATGCCTAACGAGCAAGCCATGCCGGGCGAGCAAGCCGTGCAGCTCCTCGATGTGCGCGTCCATCCCACCCTGCTACCCAAGGCCCATCCGCTGGCCGGGGTGAACGGGGTCAACAACGCGATCCTGGTGGAGGGAGACCCCGTGGGCCAGGTGATGTTCTACGGGCCTGGGGCTGGAGCAGGACCCACCGCATCGGCGGTGGTGGCCGACATTCTCAACATCGCCGGCATCCGCCAGGCCACTGGCGATAGGGGAACTCAGGCGCCCCTCGATCCCCTGCTGGCAGCTGGCAGCTGGCGCGACTGCCGCCTGGTAGAGAGCGCCGTAACCAGCCACCGCAACTACTTGCGGCTGCGCACCAGCGACCGGGCCGGCGTGATCGGTGCGATCGGCACCTGCTTTGGCGATGCGGGGGTGTCGATTCAATCGATAGTGCAGTTCGAAACCCAGAGCGCCGGCGGCGCCGAAATCGTGGTGATCACCCACGAGGTTTGCGAAGCCAACTTCCGCCAGGCCCTAGCCGCAATCGAGGCCCTGACAGATGTTCAGGCCGTGGCCGCCTGCCTGCGCACCCTGTAGCAGCGGGCCTGATTGACTCCATCAGGTCTCCAAATCGCCATCAACTGGCCACTGGGGCCAGCGGCAGGCCACAGTGGGGGCGTAAATCGAAATTAATTATTAAGACCCCAGCGGGGTCTGATCTGAAGGGGCCAGTGCTGCGGCAAGCCCTGTCGAGATCCCCACACCCAGGCCGATGTTTGTAGCGAGACGAACAGTGTTCAGCCCCTGTCCCCCGCAACATCGGCCCAGCAAGCACCAATCAGTTAGCCCCTAACCCCATGACCGGCCCCACCTGCTCCAGTGCCCAGGCCTCGAGCACAGTCAACCTGCACCAAGGTGCCTGCGTGCAGCTTGAAAGCGATGAGCAGCTATACCAAGTGATCGGCGTCGACGACCACCACGACCGCTGCTGGCTGCGCCGCTGGCCCCTGGCGCGGCAGGGATCGGAAGTGTTTGAAATTTCCCTGCAACAGGTGCGCCCTGCCTGGCCTCATCGGTCTTGAATGGCGTTGATTTGACTGCCGCCCCTTGCCCCGCGCTCCGCGGCTGAACCAAACCCTGGCGGCAGCCCTGCTGACCAGCGCCCTGGCAGCTGGTCTGGCTCTTTCCGGCTGCCGGCCCGAGCACGAGGCGTCGGCCAACCGGCTGGTAGTTGCCAGCAAAAACCGCATCGACACGGTTGATCCAGGCGGCGCCTACACCTTCGGCGCCATGCAGCTGCTGAGCGCGATCGGCGATCCGCTCTATGCGATCAATACCGCTGGCCAGCTGGAGCCGCGCCTGGCAGTGGCGCTGCCCAAGCTGAGCGCCGACGGGCTCAAGGCCCAGGTGCAGCTGCGCCAGGACGTGCGCTTCCACGACGGCACGCCGTTCAATGCCGCGGCCATGGTGTTCAGCCTGGAGCGCTTCCTGGCTATCGGCAAGCTCAGCTACCTGCTGGGCGATCGGGTAGGTGCAGCGCGGGCCGTGGGGCCCTACACAATCGAGCTGACGCTCAAGCGCCCCTTCAGCCCCCTGGCCGAGCTGCTCAGCGCCGTCAACCTGACGCCCCTCTCCCCCAGCGCCTACAAAAACCACCGCAATCGCTTCCTCAATGACCGCTTCGTGGGCACCGGGCCCTACCGGCTCAGCTTCTTCACAGGCCAGCAGCAACGCTTAGAGCCGTTTGCGGGTTATTGGGGGGCCAAACCCGCCAATGGCGGTATCGACCTGGTGTCGCTCAGTAATTCCACCGCCCTCTACGGCGCCCTGCAGAGCGGCGAGGTGGATGTGCTGCTCTCGACCAGCCTCGAAATCGACCAGCAGGCCGCCTTGAGACGCCAGGCTGCGGCTGGAAGCTTGCGGGAGGGCAGCGGTCCGGCACTGGAGATCGGCTACCTCACCCTGCTCACCGACCAGCCGCCCCTCAACGATCCCCGGCTACGCCAAGCGGTGGCCTACAGCCTCGATCGCAACACCATCAGCCGCCGGGTAACCCTGGGCCTGCGGCCGCCCCTGCGCGAGCTGGTACCCCCCAGCCTCAAGGGCTCCGACCCCCAGGCCTGGCCCAGCTACAACCCAGCCAAGGCCCGCCAGCTCTACCGCCAGGCCGGTTACTGCCAGGGCAAGCGCCTGGCCCTGCCGCTCACCTTCCGCTCCAACATCCCCGCCGACAGGATGTTTGCCCTCACCTGGCAGGCCCAGCTGCAGCAAGATCTGGGCGATTGCGTTGAGCTCGAGGTGACCGGCATGGAGGCCACCACCGCCTACCGCCAGCTGGGGGAAGGGGCCTTCCCCCTAATCCTGCTGGAGTGGATGGGCGACTTTCCCGATGCCGACAACTACCTGGTGCCCTTGCTGGGCTGTGAGGAAGCCAAAGGGGAGCGCTGTCTCAAGGGGGCCAGCGCCGCCAGTGGCAGTTTCTGGGCCAAACCCGGCTTGCAACAAGACCTGGAGCACAGTGCTTCCGTAGCCGGCCCCGCCCGCGCCGCCCTCTTGCGCCGCATCCAGCGCCAAACGGCAGCCGCCAACCCCTACCTACCGGTGTGGCTGGTGGCACCGCGGGCCTGGGCCCAGCCCAGCATCAGCCAGCCCCGTTTCGATGGCTCCGGCCGCCTATTGCTACGGGAATTGACCCGTAAGCAGACCCCCCAAGGGAGCACCAAACCATGAGCCGCCGTCGGGCCCTATCGCGCTACCTGGCCGCCCGACTGGCGCTGGCGCCATTGATGTTGTGGCTGATCGCCAGCCTGGTTTTTCTGCTGCTGCGGCTGGCGCCTGGGGATCCGATCGACGCCCTGCTCGGCACCCGCGCTCCCGAAAGCGCCCGGGCAGCACTGCGGACCCAGCTGGGCCTGGATCAACCATTGCTGCACCAGTACGGCAGCTTCCTGGGCAAGTTGCTGCATGGCGACCTGGGCGCCTCGCTCACCAACCAGGAACCGGTGACGGAAGTGATTCGCCAAAGCCTGCCGGCCTCCCTGGAGCTGGGGGTGGTGGCCCTGCTGCTGGCTGCCGTTGTGGGTTTAGCGGTGGGCTTTTCCGGCAT
>NZ_JAGQCP010000093.1:0-5180 GCF_024346255.1 Cyanobium sp. BA5m-10
TGGTGCCGTCGCCGTTCAGGGCGAGCTTGGGGTTGAGGTGGAAGGCCAGCGTTGGGGTTGCCTCCCAGGTGTTCATGGTTTCAAAGAAGAGGTAGCCCTGCTTGCTGCTCTCGTCTTCGTTGCGGCCAACGGAGACGCGGCCGGCTGCCCAGATTGGCAGGCCCTTGCTGGGCCGAAACACCATGGCCTTGCCGCCGAAGCGCAGGTTGAGGCCACCGTTGCCGGCAAAGGTGTTCACGTAGCTGTTGCGGGGCTCGATGCCGTTAAACAGGCCGCCGGCGATCTGGAACTGGAAGTCGTTGGACACTGAGTAGCCGGCGCCGCCGAAGAGGTTGCCGCGGCTGTCGCCGTTCAACCACAGCTGGGTTGTGCCATCGGCGGGGGTGAGGGCGGTGTTGACACTGAGGCCGCCGAGGGCCAGGGAGGCCTGGCGGCGGGTATAGCGGGGGCTGGGGGAATCCATGGCGCCGGGATTCCAGGTGAAGCGCCCATTGAGCATGGGTTCGGTGGGCGCGCTGGGCAGGGCCAGGATGGCGGTGGCCGGGCTGAGGCCAAAGCCGTTGGTGATGCTGGCTTCTAGGCCGATGCGGGGGTTTACTGCCACGTTGGCGCCGGCGCTGAGGATCGGCACGCGGGAGTACACCAGATCGCCATCGAAGGCGTTATTGCCCGGGCCGAAGGGCAGCAGCGCCGAGGCGAAAAGCTGCACCTGGTTGCCGAGGCGGTAGCTGGCGCCGAGGCCCAGGCTGATGGTGGTGCCGTAAAACTCCCCGGCACCGCCCTGGCCGGAGCCCTGGGAGTCGGGCAGGAAGGACACTGCCGGCACAAAGGAGAGCTGCAGT
Source organism: Cyanobium sp. BA5m-10 (assembly GCF_024346255.1). NCBI lineage: Bacteria > Bacillati > Cyanobacteriota > Cyanophyceae > Synechococcales > Prochlorococcaceae > Cyanobium > Cyanobium sp. BA5m-10. The sequence continues at coordinate 843 of NZ_JAGQCP010000093.1, forward strand.
TGGCGGCTGGCCTGCCAGGTGAGGGGCAGGGAAAGGGCCCCCACCCAGTTGCGGGTGAACACCAGCTGGCCGGAGTCGTTGAAGATGTTGGGAGTGCCGGGCCCATCGCAGCTCACGGTGCCGCCGCAGCCACTGCCCACGGTGAAGAGCTCGAGGGCTCCTTCGGCGGCGAGCTGCCAGTTGGGGCCCCCGGCGAGGCGGCCGCGCAGGCTGGCGCCGGCGGCATTCCAGTAGTTGGCTGGCTGGCTGGGCCGGCTGGGGATGGCGGCGTAGAGGGGGTCGTCGGCGTAGGTGTAGGTGAGGGACAGCAGCAGCGCTCTGGAGAGGCCCACATCGGCGCGGAAGCCGTAGTTCTGGTTGCCGCTGCCGCCTGCGGCACCGCCATCGCCGGGGCTCACCTGCTGGAAGCTGAGCTGGGCCAGGCTTTCATCCAGGAACCAGGCGGTGGGCAGGGGGCCCAGGCGCAGCAGGGGCAGGTAGTCGGCCCGGTTGGGCAGCAGGCCGGCGAACACGGCCTCGGCTTCCGCGGCGCTAGCTGGGGCGCTCGCTCCAGTGCTTGGCGCGGCCGGGGGCGCCAGGGAGGGATCACCTTCAGGCACCGGAGCCCATTGGGGTGACGCGCTGCTGCCGGGATCGCCGGGGGGCAAGGGCTGCCAGCTGGCACCGGGTAGGGCCGGATCGGTGGCGGGCGGCACGGGGTTCCAGCCCTGGGGGCTGGCGGTGGTGCTGCCGGGGACGGGTGCCAGGGGCTGCCACTGGGGCTGGGCCCAGCCGGGCTCCCCCAAGCTGCTGGAGCCCAGGCTGAGCAGGGCCGCGGCGACGGGCAGCAGCTTGGCCAGAGGCCTAGGCATCCGTGCTCTGGAGCTGCAGCCAGCCCAGCGTGGGCCTGCCTTGGAGTTGGAGCTGCTGGCGTAGGGCGTCGAGCTGGGGGCGGGTGATGGCGCCAGGGCGGGCCACCAGCAGCTGGGCCTGGCAGGTGCCGGCCTCCACCAGATCACTGGTGCAGAGCACCTGGGCACCGGGGGTGGCCTGCTGGAGCGCCAGTTGCAACGCCTCAGCCAGCTCAGGTTCGCCTTGGCCGGCTACAGGGATCAGGGCCACGGTGGACGACCCGGCCAGGGGGCCTGAGGCCAGCAGGGCCATGGTGGCGGCCCAGCTTTCAGGCGCGGCGGGATCGAGGCGGGCCAGCAGGGGGCCGGGCAGGGCGGCCTGGAGCTCGTCGGTGGCAAACACCCGGCCGCTGCGGCGCTCGGCCACCAGGGCGGCGCCGGAGCCGAGCACCAGGCCGGCCAGCAGCCCCAGGGCCAGGTTGCGGCCCTTGCTGGGGGAGACGGGCTTGTCGAGCAGGGTGGGGGTGGAGATCAGCTGCCAGGGGTCGGGTTTGCGGGCCTGCTCGAGGGCCAGCACCCGGCGCTCGTCTTCCAGCTTGTTGAGGGTGGCCTCATCGCGGGCGGCCACGCGCAGCAGTTCGCGGTAGCGAATCAGCACGCCCTTGGGGCGATCGGCGGCGGCGAGGCGAGCTTGGGCGGCACTGCGCTTGGCCTCTAGGAAGCCAAAGGCCTTGGTTCTCAACAGGCCGATCAGCAGGCTCCGCTCCTCCTTGAGTGTCCTGATCGAATCCTCTCTTTCAGTGAATTTTGAGCGCAGGAAAGCCAGCTGGTTGTCGATCGAGTTGAGGCGCTGGGGAAGCCCTTGGGCGGCGAGCTCGGGAATCAGCAGGCCCTGGAACATGACGCTGTTTGGATCGCTGCCAAGGGATCTGAGTTGTTTGAGTTGTTCATTGATATTGCGGATTTCATTGGCGGCTTATACCCGAACGGCTTCGATGTTGAGTGAATTGACCACCTCATCGTCCCCTTTGCCTTCACCCTTGAGGGCGGTGAGGTCCTGTTCGATGGCGAACCGCTGGGCGGCGCGCAGGGAGGCCACGGCCCGGCGGCGGTACACCTCGATCTGCTGGTCGAGGTAGGCCACGCCGCGCACCAGGCCGCGCTCGCGGTCGCGCCCGGAGTAATCCTGGTAGGCCTTGGAGATGCGGTCGATCACCGGCAGCACCAGGGGCTTGTCGGTGTCGCGGTAGGCGAGGTTGAGCACGGAGGTGCCCTTCTCGAGCTTGATCTTGAGGTTGTTCTTGAGCCAGTCGGCGTAGCGCAGCCGATCTATGTTTTCACCGGCCCGCTGCTTGCTGGTTTTGACGAAGTCGAACACCGGCTTGAGCACCGAGGGGCTCTCGAGGATCTTTACCTCGGTTTCGAGGCTGTCCTTGCCGCCACCCCCGGTGCCGATCAGGGAGGCCAGGGCAGGATTCTGGGCTAGCAGCTGGGCGGCTCCTCCGCCCTGTTTCTTGTTGGGATCGGCCAGCACGATCTGAAATTCCCCTTCCCACACCGGCTTCTGCAGCAGGGTGACTGCGGCGGAGAGCAGCAGGGTGCCGCCGGCGACCTTGGCGATCAGGCGCCAGCGGCGCCGCAGGGAGGAGGCGAGCTGGCCAAGGTCAATCTCGTCGTCGGCTGGAGCCGGCTGGGGTAGGGAGGGGCTCATCAGCGGGCTCCTCCAAACAGGCTGTACACCGAGTAAACCCCCACAAAGGGACCAGCGAGCTCGTTCATCACGCTGATGCTTGCGGAGAGGGCCGAATCCTGCACGCGGATGATGTCGCAGGCCATCAGGATTGGATTGGCCGCCGAGTCGCTGGCGGCGTTGGGGTTGTAGGTGAACAGGCGACGATCCAGTTCGCCTTCTCGGGTGAAGCGAATGAATTCCACCTTGCCGCGCAGCAGGGAGGGGCCGCCAGCGAGGTTTAGGGCCTGGTTGAGGGCTGAGGCCTGGGGCAGGGTGATGCCACCGGGGGTCTTGACCCGGCCACTCACGTACACCTGGATGAACTGGGGGCTGAGGTTGGTTTGCCCTGCCTTAAGCAGCTGCTCGCGCAGCACCACGGGGCTTTTGGCCACGCTCACCACGTCGCCGTCGAAGAGGCGGATGTTCTGGGATTCATCGCCCTCGGTGATCAGGCTGAGGAAGTTGAGCTGGGTGCGGATCTTGCCGCCGCCGGCACTCACGGGCTGGCGGCGGGTCACCTGCACCTCAGCCAGGTTGGAGTAGGGGGTTATCCCCTGGGCGGTGCGGATCGCGTCGAACACTGTCGGGAACAGGGTGGCTGAACTACTGCCACCGGCGCTGCTGCTCCTGCGTGTGGTTAGACCCTGCCCCAGGGCTGTCGAGCCGCTGGAGATATCAGGGGTGGTGTTGGGATCACTTAGATCTTCCATGTTGCTTTGCACACCACTGAGGGTGTAGTAGCCCGGCCGCTTCACCTCGCCGCCCATGTAGATGCGGATCGGGCGGAAGCCCACCGGGCGGATGTAGATCTCGGGCTGGCGCACGTAGCGCTTGAACTGTTCGGTGAGGAAGTAGCGCAGCTCCTCCACCGTGAGCCCTTCGACATAGAGGGCGCGCAGGTGGGGTAGGTAGAGGGTGCCATCTGGGCCGATCGACACGGTGCCGCTGAGCTCGGGGATGTCGACCAGCTCAATCTGCAGGGTGTCGCCCGGGCCGAGGATGTAGCTGTCGTATACGACTCGGCTGCGGCTGGTGGCCGCAGGGGTTGGGGTGTTGGCCAGGGAGGGTTGCAGGCCCAGAACAGCCAATGCCACGGCTGTGCCAGCCCACCAAGCTCTTCGTCGCAGCGGTTGCACCGGGATGGAATGACGCTTATACCCCAACCCTATCTGCCGTAGCGGGCAGATCTGCTGTTGCAGTGCCGCTCTGATTACTGGGAGTAGAGGGGGGAGCTGAGATTAGCTCTAAACGTGCAAATTAGGAGTTGTTTACATGACTAAATCTGGATCTGTTGCTGTGCGATCTTGGGCTAGCAGAGGTGAGAAAGTTGAGTTCTGCTCCCTTTCCTTCTGCGTTCATACGCCATAGTTATATTCATTCAGCAACTACCGCAAAGACCTGGAGCTCCTGGAGGATTTCCTGGAACACCCTGCGTGATCGGCTGCGCAGCCAGGGCGAGGCCTTCCTGCTGGGATCGCGGGACACCTTGCGGGACCGCCGTCTAACCAGCCATACCTACAACCTCGCCACAGCGGATGCCATTGCGGCGCAGATCATCGATTGCTACCTGCCATGTTTTCAGCAGCTACGCACCAGGCTGGAGCAACGGGTTCAGGAGGAGGCGCCATGACCATCCCGGCACAGCCGCAGGTAGCGCCCCTCTGAGTGGTGTAACTCAGGAGGTCCTGTGACCCTCTCCGGAGGGTGAACAGTGGCAGGCAGGGGATGACTGCCTGGAAGCTGATTGCGCAGCTCCGTTTATCCATTATGAACCCT